>DASWIZ010000029.1:0-28420 GCA_036397395.1 Minisyncoccota bacterium | reverse complement strand
GCGCAAGTGAGTGGTGTATGTATTTATCACGCCAAGCATAAAGATGCTGTGATAGAGATTATAAGGAGCGAAGCAGGCCTTACGGCTTCTGAATGCGATAACGATGAACTATTCAACCAAATCCTCTCCACGTTTCGGTTTACCCCGTAGTGAATTTTTGACTTTGCTTTTTCGCAAACGGAGTTTGGTCAAAAATCTACTACAGGGTTTGTGGAGTAGGGTATAATACAACCTGTCCGGCCGGACAAAATATATCATGGAGCGGAAAGAAAGGGCAAAAAAGATAATTAAAAAACTTCGGGGGTTGTTTCCCGATGCTAAAATCGTTCTCGAGTATTCCAATGCTTGGGAGCTTTTGGTTGCGGTTATTTTGTCTGCCCAATGCACCGACAAGCAGGTAAACATTGTTACCGAAAAACTGTTCCAAAAATACAAAACTTTGGATGATTACATAAGAGCGACACAAGAAGAGTTTGAGCAAGATGTAAAATCCACGGGGTTTTACCGCAACAAGGCAAAAAATATCTTGGCCTCGGCAAAAATCGTAAAAGAAAAGTTTGGTGGCAAAGTGCCAGATACTATGGAGGATTTACTTACCCTGCCTGGCGTGGCGCGCAAAACAGCAAACGTGGTGCTCGGCAACGCCTATGGAATTGTAGAGGGTATCGCGGTGGACACGCATGTAATGCGGCTTTCTCAAGCATTCGGGCTTACTAAGCATACAGATCCGGTAAAAATAGAAAAAGACTTAATGGAAATTATTCCCAAGAAAGACTGGTTTTTCTTTACCTATGGCATTATTGACTATGGCAGGGCGTATTACCCTGCCCGCAAGCTCAAATCAAAAGACCATCCCTTAGGCGGATTCGTGATATACTAAAGTATGGCGAATTTGGCTGTAAAAAAGTGCGTGCCGTGCGAAAGCGACACCCCGCCGCTTGAGCACGACAAAATACAGGAGTTGGTGAAAGACGTGGAAGGCTGGGAGGTGAAAGACGACAAGCTTATTGCCAAGACGTTTAAGTTTAAAACATTTATGGAAGGAATCAGTTTTGTAAACCAGGTGGCTAGTCTCGCAGAGCGCGAGGGGCACCACCCAGATATTATTATCCGCTACCGCAAAGTAACGTTTCAGCTTACCACCCATGCGATCGGCGGCCTCTCGGAAAACGACTTTATCATGGCCAGCAAAATTGATTTGCTCCATAACTGGGAAGAGAAAGTGGAGAAAGTCGTCGTCAAAAAACTTGTTACCATAAAAGTCCTCATTGTATTAATCATCGCATTAATCGCCCTCCTCTTGTGGCAAAAACTGTTTTAAGTGTGTCGTTTTACGGTACGATCGGAGTTTAAAACGACATAGGTTCCTTGTAAGCCCAATCAGACGTACAAGCGACATGTCGTCGAGGTACCTAAATCAAGCGATCGCCTGACTTACGTACCTTCGCTGCGGGGAGGAATTTTGATATAATAAAGGTATGTATCGAGGAGTGGCGACAATGACGCTGGATACGGGGCGGTGCCCGCCGTGGCTGTTTGAGCGCATGGTAAAACTGGGCCGCGAAATGACCCGCGTTTTAATTGAAGAATACGGGCCAGACGAGTACATAAAGCGCATAGCAGACCCGGTTTGGTTTCAAAGCCTGGGCACGGTGCTGGCTTTTGACTGGAATGCCTCGGGCTTAACCACCATTCTTACGGCGGCTCTCAAGGAAGCAATTCGCGGCCAGGAGCGCGAGTGGGGCGTGTTTATCGCCGGGGGCAAAGGCAAAACCTCGCGCAAAACGCCAGAGCAAATTCACGATTGGGGAGTAAGGCTTAGCCTTACTCCGGAATATGTGGGGAACTTGGAGTATAATTCAAAAATGGCGGCAAAAGTGGATTCCGCTTTGGTGCAAGACGGGTATCAGCTGTACCACCATTCGTTCTTTTTTAGCAGAAACGGGGCGTGGACCGTGGTGCAGCAGGGAATGAATAAAGACAACCAAACGGCAAGGCGTTACCATTGGTTTTCAGAAAACGCAAAAGATTTGGTGGAGGAACCCCATTCCGGTATTTCTTCGCAGGTATTTGGCAAGCGGGTAATGAACCTGGTTTCCAAAGACAGCGCAAAAACACGGCAAGTTTCAACCGAAATGGTGCAGGGCAGCTACGATACCTTAATAAAAGACATCCAGCTATTGCGAAAGCACTATACGCCGGTTTCCAAAACTGCTACGTTTAAGAAAGACGGGGATACGCTTAAGGTGGCTGCGTTCGACGGCGTAGAGTTTAAACACCATGGCGTGGAAATGGAAGATTTTTCCAAAAGCAAGTATTTAGAGAAAATCTTGGCAAAAGTGTCGTATGAACAGCCGAATACCTATGAGAAGCTGCTGGTAAGCCCGGGAGTTGGGCCAAAAACCATACGGGCTTTATCGCTTGTGGCAGAGATTATCTACGGAGCCCAGCCCTCGTACGACGACCCTGCGCGCTACAGCTTTGCCCACGGCGGCAAAGACGCCACGCCCTATCCGGTAGATCGCGATACCTACGACCAAACGATTGCCACGCTCCAACGCGCCGTCCGCCGCACGCGATTAACGCCAGCTGCAAAAGATAAGGTGTTACGCAAACTATCAAATAGCTATGAGTAAAAAACAAAAAATTGTGTTGGCGGTTCGGTTTCTTGGAGTTGTTGATATCGGCTTTGGGCTGGCGAACATTTCATCTCTATTTTTCAATGCCGAGGCCATTACACTTGGAGTGTTGATTAGAGTTCTTGTGCTGTCATTTACGTATTTGTTTATCGGGTTCGGTTTGATTAAATTATGGCCCCTGGTTCGCCCCTTAAAAATATTTGTCCACGGATTTTTACTACTGATTCTTTGGGTGGGTATCACTGTAAGTCAGTTTGCTATTTTTGGCCTTGCCGAAGGGTTCGAGATTATGAAGGGGCAATTGAGCAGCACTTATGGACTTTTCGGAATTTTTCTGTTGTTCTATGCTATATTTATAATAATCTTCTTCACGCGGCCTTCGGTGAAAGAAATATTTTCCCGTCCTTCTTTGGCCGACAAGTTTTATGGAGCAGGGCGGAAATACGCCAAAAACAAAACATTTAAGGGAGATGAGGTGGAATACGCGCTTGAGCAGGAGGCGAAAGAGGTTGCTCGAAAAGGTTTGGATTAAAATCTACAGCTTTGACCGCGATTTTGATAAAATAAAAGAAATCAAACGCCTCGTCCCGTAAATGAGTATATAATGTAATCCGTCCGGCCGGACAGATTGTATCATGAGGTGGTTAAACATTAGCAAAAACGAAAAAGCAGAAACGAAGGACTTTTTCTTCTGGGGACTGGCGGCTACAGGAATGCTGGTACTGTTTTCGATTGGTATCAGTGTTGCGCGTTTTCTATTTTTTGATGACGCTCAAGTGTTGTGGGAAAGAGAAGCGGCGGTCATTATTTTAAGTATCGGGCTGTTGTATATAGCTCAACGTATACTTGGCTCGTGGATCATTTTTTATTGGTTTGTTATCATATCGGCATTGGTTGGCTTTGGGATGCCGCTTTTATCGCTAGGCGAAATCGCTCGGTTTTACTTATACGATAAGCCGATAGAACTCGACCAGCATATCTTTCTTTGGACTCTTGGAGCGGTGTTTCTGCTTATTTGGAAACTTTTGATCCCGCAATATAAAAAGTTTTATGCGCGGCATTACAAATGAAATTGGGCTAACAATCTATGTACACTGGAACTGAAATACCGGTAACAACCCCTTTTCTGATCTGGTTTATAGGACTTTTCCTTGGGATACTAGGTTTGGGGGTTCCTTACCTTAAACTTATCTCCATTCAAAGAAGAATTCTTAAACTATTTAGGCAAAGGTATCCAGAACTTTACAAAACGCTCTTAGAACCCAGACAGTTTAAATCCTTAGGCATGCCGAATACATTATTTGGATTTCCTATGTGGCCCGCTGATTCTTGGCGGCAGACGAAGTTCTTCCTAAGCCGCGAATGTAAAATAGAAGATAGAGAAATTTGCCGACTGCGAGAAAGAGCCCGAAGAGTGTTGACTATTTATTTGGTAGGTTTCGTGATGTGGATTTTGGCTTTTGTTTTAATGATTGTAGTGTACTTTATGTAGTTCGTATATTCGTACTAAATTCGTAATTCGTAGGACTATGAAACTGATTTTACAGGATAAAAATACATATGTGGTGAAGGCAGGCGTGGGGGAGGAGGTGATTGGCGAGTTGCAGGAGTTTTGCAAAGAAAACAAGATAGAAGCCGGAAGCTTTTTTGCGATTGGGGCGGCAAAAGAGCTCAAGTTTGGCTGGTATGATGTGGACGCCAAAGAGTATACATGGCAGAACTTCAACGAAAAACTCGAAATAGTCAGCTTGCTCGGTAACATCGCGGTCCGCCAGCTGGCGGAGGGCGATGAAGTAATCGTGCATGCGCACGGCAGTTTTTCCAACCGGCACATGCAAATGGTTGGCGGGCACGTGGCAAAGCTCGTGGTGGGCGGAGCTTGCGAAATCGTTTTGGAAAAGCTCGACGGCCATATCGAAAAATCCTACGACGAAGAAACCGGCCTAAATTTAATGAAATAAACATTAATGCAGGAGATTGTTATCAAGACAACAAAAGAAAGGCAGATTATTGACATTACGCCCCAGGTGCAGCGCCTGGTGCCGCGGCTAAAAATAGAAGACGGCGTGTGCCATTTGTTTGTTCTGCATACCACGGCGGCCTTAACCACGGCAGACCTGGACCCGGGCACGGCCGATGACTTTTTGGACGCGTTTGAAGCGTTAATTCCCAGGCTGCAATACCGCCACCGGCACAACCCGAGCCACGTAAAAGACCATATTATGGCAACTATTTTGGGGCCCAGCTTGTGCGTGCCCATCGAGAAAGGGGAGCTAATGCTTGGGGCGTGGCAAAAAATTATTTTGGTGGAACTGGGAGGGCCAAGAGAGCGCAACGTTGTGATTTCGTTCTCGAATGTGTTAGAGTAGAAAAGCAATGAGTAAATATTACAACGGAAAACGGGGTGCTCGGGGTTTATTTAACCCAGACTCACCAGACCCCTTTACGTTTAGCCGGAGCAAACTGGACTTGTTTTTAAACTGCCCCAGGTGTTTTTACCTTGACCAAAGGCTGGGCGTTGGCCAGCCGCCCGGATATCCGTTTAGCTTAAACAGCGCGGTGGACACGCTGTTAAAAAAAGAGTTCGACGCGCACCGTTTCAAGCAATCCCAGCATCCGCTTATGGAAACATACGGCATAGACGCCGTGCCTTTTGAACACGAAAAAATTAATGAATGGCGCGACGCGCTGCGGCATGGGATCAAGTTTTTTCACGAGCCGACAAACCTTATTTTACGGGGCGGCATAGACGACGTATGGCAAAACAAAAACGGGCAGCTGCATATTGTGGATTATAAAGCCACCAGCAAAAACGGCGAAGTAAGCCTGGACGCCGACTGGCAAATTGGCTACAAGCGGCAAATGGAAATTTACCAGTGGTTGTTCCGGAAAAACGGTTTTGATGTTTCAAAAATCGGGTATTTCGTGTATGTAAACGGCAAAACCGACCTTGAGGCGTTTGATGGCCGCTTGGAGTTTGACGTTAAAATTATTCCTTACGAAGGCGACGATTCCTGGGTGGAACAGGCGTTGCTGGACGCCAAAAAAGTTTTAGTATCCGACAAGCTTCCTGCGGCCGGCGCAGATTGCGACTTTTGCCTGTATCGCAAATCCGTGCAAGACGTATTATCCGCTTTCCCCAACGCCACCCAAACAGAATAATTTGACAGTGTATTTCATCGGCCTATAATAAATATAGTATGGAAACTAACGGAGACAACGTAACAATTGACCAGCTGGCGCGGATGGTTGCAAAAGGGTTTGAAGAAACCGCGAAAGCTAAAGAAGTGAACGAACACTTTAATAAGGTTGAAGAACGGCTCGATCGTATCGAGAAATTTTTGCTTGAAGAGCACCGCCGGCGGATTGAGCGGTTGGAGAATGAAATGAAAGAAGTGCGCAATGCCCTGGCAATGAAATAAGTCTTGAGGATAAAAATCCCGCTGTAAAAGGCGGGGTTTTTGGTGTAAAGTAAACCTATATGCGAAGCCAACAGGTGAGTTTTTCGCAATTAATGACGTATATTAGGTGCCCGGAGCACTGGCTGTTTCGTTACAAGCTGGGAATTAGGCGCCAGCCGCGCAAATTGTTTAAGCGCGGTTTTGCCCTGCACGAAACCCTGCAGTACCACTTTGAAGAAAAGAAAAAAGACGGAAAGGGCATTTCGCTGCCTGAAGCAAAAGAGTTTTTTGTGGCTTCGTTTAAAAACGCCATGGAAGATTACCAGCAAGAGCTTGCGGAAGCTCGGCCGTTTTTAACGCGCGAGTACCTTTCCAAAGAAAAGCATGTAAACGTACCGGATATGGTGGAAGCCAGCCTAAAAGGTTTGGAAGTGTATTTTAAGCAGTTAAACCCGTATATTAAGCCCGATTTAATAGAACAAGCGTTTGAGTTTGCCGTAGAACCGGGGCTAACGGTAGGAGGCAGAATAGACCTTACCGACAAAAGCGGGGTTATTCACGAATTAAAAACCAGCAAAGTTACGCCCAACAAGCAGGATATTCGGGCCGACGCCCAAATTGCCATTTACCAAATTGGGTACCAAACCATTACCGGAAAGGCGCCCAAAGGAATTTCCAAAGACTATATTGTGGTTTCCAAAACCAACCCGCGCATTGTGCGTTTTAAAGTGGTGCGCCCGTTTATAGACAAGCAGTCTGTTTTAAGAAACATTTCAAATATAATGAATGCCATACACAATAACGTGTTTTACTGCCTGCATCCCGCGGAATCCTGGATATGTTCAAAAGATTGGTGTCCGTATTACAAGGAACACCAGCAACTCAAAAAACTCGGCTTCGCCGCCTTCATGGCCAAATACGCTCCTCGAAAAAGGCGTTGATTTCTACTCTTTTCTTTGGTATACTGAAAGTAAGATGACCGAGGCGTTCCAGAAACAAATTGAGTGGTGGCGAGAAAGTTCAGAAAAAGACTTTGAAGTGGCGAAGGTTTTGTTTGGGCAGAAGTATTATTCACATAGTTTGGTTTTGTGCCATTTGTGTTTGGAGAAAATTCTGAAGGCAACCGTAATGAAGCATACCGGAAAAGAAGCGCCATTCATTCATGACCTCCGGCGACTCGCAGAAATTGCAGAGATTCCTATGAGTGAGGAACAGCAAGAGCTTTTTGATATTATTTCAAACTTCCATATCGTAGGCCGTTACCCCGATCAAAAGTTCGAGTTTTACAAAGAATATAACAGTAGAGATAAGGCGCAAGAATATATTAACCATACGCAACACCTATATTCATGGCTTCAAAAAGAATTCCAGAAAAAATAATTCAGGTGGTAAAAGGATACAGCGACCGCCTTGAACAGCAAGAGCATATTCCCGTTGAGAGGGTTATCGTTTACGGTTCGTACGCGAAAGGAACTCCAAAAAAATGGAGTGACGTTGACGTGTGTATCATTTCCCCAGAATTTAATCGTCCATTCGAAGCGATGACGCTGTTGTGGCGAAAGCGCAATCGCGAGGAAGTGCTCGCTGGCATAGAGCCAGTCGGCTTTACTTCCAAAGATTTTGAGGAAGGCAGTTCTCTTATCAACGAAATCAAACGCACCGGTATTGACTTGCCAACCCGCGAGTAATATGACGAACTCAAACATTACGGTGATAGCGGTTGGGGGGTCGTTGATTGTGCCTCGGCTTTCCGATACCGATGGCATTGACGTGCTGTTTTTGCGGGCGTTTCGCAAACTTTTGCTGGTAGAAATTAAGAAAGGCAGGAAATTTGTGCTGGTGGCAGGCGGGGGCAAAACCGCCCGCGTGTATCAAAGTGCTGCGAGAAAAGCTATACATGTTACGCCAGATGAACTCGATAGGATAGGCGTGGTCTCCACAAAACTCAACGCGGCGTTGCTTACTGCTTTTTTTGGAAATGAAGCGCATCCTGAAATTATTAATGATTCTATGGCCCAGCAAGATTTGGCAAAGGCGCGAAAAAGCTCAAAAAAGGTTTTTATTGCCTCTGGTGGAGTGCCGGGGCGATCTACTGACTATGTTTCTATAAAGCTTGCTGAAGTCTTTGGAACAAAAAACGTTATTATCGCGGGGGATACGCCGTTTGTATTCGCAAAAGACCCGCGGAAATTCCCAAAGGCAAAGCCTTTGCCAGAGCTTACGTGGATCCAGTACGAAAAGCTGGTGCCCAAAAAGTGGACGCCGGGTCTTTCCAGTCCGGTAGATCCCATTGCCACGCAGCTTGCCAAAAAACTCAAACTCGAAGTACGGCTTATCCGCGGAACCGACATGAAAAACTTCCAAAACGCAATCGAAGGCAAGAAATTTATCGGAACTGTAATCCGCTAGCCGCTTGCATAATCGCCCAAAAACCAAAAAACAGTATAATCCGCCCCGCAGGGCGGCGTTTCTTTGGGCTGGAAAAATAAGGGGAAATAAGCTATACTGAAGTAATTTTATGGGTAAAGATGTTGAAAAACCAAAACATGAGCAAACAACCAAAAAATAAAATAATAGCGATTTTTGAAGGCCATCAAATCCGCCGCCATTGGGACGAGGAAAAAGAACTGTGGTTTTTTTCCGTGGTAGATGTAGCCAGAGCCTTAACGGGCAGTGTTGACGCCGGAGCCTATTGGAGAAAGTTAAAACAGAGGCTAAAAGAGGAGGGAAGCGAGGTCGTGACAAAATGTCACGAACTGAAATTTTTGGCTAAAGATGGTAAGTATTACCTTTCCGATGCCGCCGACACCGAAGTAATGCTTCGTATTATCCAATCCATTCCATCGCCAAACGCCGAGCCGTTCAAGCTATGGCTAGCCCGTGTCGGGTATGAAAGACTGGAAGAAACGGCTGATCCGGAGCTTGCTATAAACCGGGCATTGAAAACATATCTGCAAAAGGGGTACAGCCCCGAATGGGTAAACCAGCGGCTCAAAAGTATTGAAATTCGCAAGGCGCTTACCGACGAATGGGAAAAGCGGGGCGCGAAAGAGGGTTTGGAGTTCGCGATTCTTACGGACGAAATATCCAAAGCATGGGCAGGGCTAACTACGAAAGAATATAAAAGTCTCAAGGGGTTGAAGAAAGAAAATTTGCGGGACAATATGACGAATTTGGAGCTGGTTTTAAATATGCTGGCTGAAACCGCGACTACGGAAATTTCGCAAAAACGCGAACCGGAAAATTTTGAGCAGAACAAAAAAATTGCTAAAGAGGGCGGGACTGTTGCCGGGCATGCCCGCAAAGAGATTGAATCCAAAACCGGCAAGAAAGCGATCACGAGTAAAAACGCAAAACGGCTTTTTGGCGGGGATGTGAAAAAACTGAAATAATTTATGGCGTTGTTTTCAATCGACAACGGTAATGTGAAGAAAACCACGGAGGCTCTTGGTGTAAGTGTTGATGATTTAATACAGAAATAGTTATGGCAAAATCCTTAAACAAAAACTTACATTCGGCAAGGACTGCCAAAACAGATGAGTTTTATACTCAACTTGTTGATATTGAAAAAGAGCTGAAGCACTACAAAGATCAGTTTCGAGGCAAAGTTGTTTATTGCAACTGCGACGATCCTTTTGAGAGCAATTTTTTTAAGTATTTCGCCGCCAATTTTAACGCACTGGGTCTAAAAAAGCTCATCACCACGAGTTACGTCAAATCGCCTATTGTCGGCGGACAGTTGCCGCTGTTTGAGGTAGAGGGTCTAAAGCCATCGGGTAAAGAGCCGTTCAAAATTGAAATCAAAGAAGTGCCGGATACCGACGGCGATGGTGCGGTAAACCTCGACGATGTAGAGTATTTGCTAAAGCACGACAAAAACACCGCAACCCCCCTGCGCGGTAACGGCGATTTTCGTAGCGACGAATGCATCGAGCTACTCAAGCAATCCGATATAGTCGTCACTAATCCACCCTTTTCTCTATTTCGTGAATATGTTGCACAGCTAATGGAATATAAAAAGAAATTTTTGATTCTTGGTGATCAAAACGCTGTTACTTATAAAGAAACTTTTGGATACATTCAAGACAATAAATTATGGGTGGGTTACGATAACGGAGGCACAAAATGGTTTCAAGTTCCCATGAATTACGACATTCCTACAGAATCAAGAAAGAAAATTGTAAATGGTGTGAAATATTTCAGCATGGGAAGAATTTTGTGGTTCACAAATCTCGATACCACTAAACGACACGAGAATATCGTGTTGTATAAAAAATATACGCTAGAAGAATTTCCCAAGTATGACAACTACGATGTCGTAAACATTGACAAGGTTTCTGATATTCCAATGAATTATAATGGTGTAATGGGCGTTCCGATTACGTTTGTTGATAAATATAACCCAAATCAATTTGAAATACTGGGTGTAGCTAATTCTGCAAGATGGATTGGTTATAAATGCCTTACCCTGATTCAGGGAAAGAAAATATACAACCGCATTTTAATTAAACGCAAAAAATAATATGAAAATTGAACTACATAAAATTGCAACTCGTGAAGTAATTGCCGGCTATAAAGATAGCGCCGAGGAGGGCGTAGTGGCGTATAGTGAAAAGCTTGATATTCGCCCAAAATATCAGCGTGAGTTTGTGTACAAGGAAAAGCAACGTAATGCCGTGATAGAAACTATCAAAAATAGCTTTCCTCTGAATGTGATGTATTGGATGATTAGAGAAGATGGCGGCTACGAAGTGCTAGATGGCCAACAGCGTACTATCAGCATTGGGCAATATGTTAATGGCGACTTTTCATTAAACGACCGCTTTTTTCATAATCTGACTAAAGAGGAGCAGGATAAAATTTTGGATTATGAACTGATGATTTATTTCTGCGAGGGCACAGACAAAGAGCGGCTCGACTGGTTTAGGATTATCAACATTGCCGGAGAAAAATTGACCGACCAAGAAATTCGCAATGCAGTTTATACCGGGCCGTGGCTTTCGGACGCAAAACTCAAATTCAGTAAATCAAACTGTGTGGCATATCTTTTGGCAAACGACGGCGGACAATTAGTTAGCGGTTCGCCAATACGACAGGAGTATTTAGAAACCGCTCTTTCGTGGATAAATGACGGCAAAATTGAAGATTACATGGCCAAGCATCAGCATGACGAGAACGCCGACGAATTATGGAACTATTTCCAAAACGTAATTGCATGGGCGCGGGCAAATTTTACGAATTATCGCCGAGAAATGAATAGTGTGCAGTGGGGCGAACTGTACAACGAATTCAAAGATAAGAAATTAAATGCCGACAAACTGGAAACAGAAATTGCAGAATTGATGCAAGACGAAGATGTAACGAAAAAGTCTGGTATTTACCCCTACGTCCTTACTAGACAGGAAAAATATCTCAATATCCGTTCGTTTACCGACAAAATGAAACGCGAAGCTTACGAAAGACAGAAAGGTGTCTGCATAAAATGCGAAGAGCGTTTTGATATAGAGGAAATGGAAGCAGACCATATAAAACCTTGGCACGAAGGCGGTAAGACGACTGCAGAAAATTGCCAAATGTTATGCAAACAAGATAACCGAACCAAATCTGGAAAATAAAATGAATAGAACAAATGGTTTTAGCGTAAAAATATGGAAAATAATATGAATTCATTTATAGATATCGCAACATTAGTAGCTTTATTCATCAATACAATTGCTTTGATTGTTGTTATTTATCAGACGCACATTGCGAAGCAGTCACTAACCACTACAAAGAAAAGTATTGATGACGCGAAAACGCAAAGGCAATTAGAAACACTCCCAAAATTTACATGGGTGATTGAAGTACAAGTTCAGTTAGAATACTGGAAAAAAGATTTGCAAGAAAAAAAAGACTTGTTGCAAAAAGGAGTAGATGAAAAAAACAACGAAATGTTCAAGAGAGCAAGTGATATTAGAATAAAGAGTCCAAAAGATTTATCCCTCAATAGATTTCTTTATGACAATATGCCTGCTTGGTTGCGGGAATTGTGGATGTCCGGCGCTCAATATTATTATGATGCGATAGCTCCATTGCCTTATGTTTATAAAGATGAAAAACAAAATTATGATTACGCCGAAAGTTGGATAAGGGAACGGTGCGAAGATTCATTACAAGCCATTTCAAAATTATTGGAATATCTTGAAGATATGGTTCCACCTGTAATTTTAAGCACACCAGCAAGTTTGTCCGATAAAGATTTTTTGAGAGACTAAAAGGGGGTGGGTTGAAATTTGGGGGAAAATAGGTGATGATTCCATAATATGGCGTTATCTGTAGGAATTGTGGGGCTGCCGAATGTGGGGAAATCCACGCTGTTTCAGACCCTTACGAAAAAAAAGGTGGATACTTCGAATTATCCGTTTGCCACCATAGACCCGAATGTGGGCATTGTGAAGGTGCCAGACGACCGCGTGCAAAAACTCGCCGCATTTTTTGAGTCGAAAAAAACCATTCCCACGATTATTGAATTTGTGGATATTGCGGGCTTGGTGCGCGGGGCAAACAAGGGCGAGGGTTTGGGCAACCAGTTTTTGGCGAATATCCGCGAGACCGACGCCATTTGCCAGGTGGTGCGGTGCTTTGAAAACTCCAACATTACGCACGTGGACAATACCATAGACCCGGTGCGCGACATGGAAACTATCCAAACCGAACTTATTTTAAAGGATTTGGAAACCGCGCGAAAACGCCTTGCCGCCGTTGAAAAAGAAGCAAAAGGCCAGAACAAAGAAGCCGTTGCCAGGCAAACCGTACTGCAGGCGTTATTCCGCAGTTTAAACCAGGAAATTCCGGCGCTGCAATTTATAAAAGAAAATCCTGATTCCGCCGAAACCGTGCGCGAGCTATTCTTGCTTTCCGCAAAGCCGGTGGTGTATTTGATGAACGCGGATTCAGAGAAGGAAGCGGCGCCCGCTATCGCGAAAGCAAAAGAATTAGGCGCGCCCTATGTGGTAATGAATATTAGGGAAGAGGAAGATAAGGTTGGGCTTTTACCAGAAGAACGAAAAGAATTGGGGTTGGGCGATCCAAAGCTGGGCGAACTTATTACAAAGGCGTATCAAGCCTTAAACCTTATAACCTTTTTTACCACCGGCCCCGACGAAACGCGCGCGTGGACCCTGCAAAAGGGGGGGTTGGCGCCCGATGCCGGAGGCGTAATTCATAGCGATTTTAAAGAAAAGTTTATTCGGGCTGCCGTAACACAGTGGGATAAACTGCTGGAAGCGGGCGGTTTGGCCGAAGCCATGGCAAAGGGTTTGCTGCGCACCGAAGGCAAAGAGTACGCGGTAAAAGATGGGGATGTTATTGAGATTAGGCACTCATGAAATATTTTATAGCTACAATTTTAGGAATTGCCGTGCTGGGGGGAGTTTGGTTTCTGGGCCGCGAAGCTGCCCAGCCCGCCATGACTGCGCAGCTGTCGGAGGGTCAGGCACCCGAACCAACAGGCCCTACCGCAACCATAAACGGGCATGTGCTGGAGTTAGAGGTGGTGCGCACGCCAGAAGAGCAGTCGCGCGGGCTTTCTGGCAGACAAGAGTTAGCCGATAACGCAGGTATGCTGTTTGTGTACGAAAGGCCGGGAATTCCTGGTTTTTGGATGCCCGAAATGCAATTTTCCATAGACATTATATGGATAGATAAAGAGCATAAAATTGTAGGCATAGAAAATAATGTGGCGCCAGAAACCTTTCCCGAAATCTTCCGTCCGCCTTCACCCGTACTGTACGTACTAGAAGCTAACGCCACCTGGGCAAAAGACAACGGCGTAACCGTGGGCGACGAGGTCGTGTTCTATGGCGTTTTTTAAGGTTACCAAACAAAGTAAAAAATCCAGGGCGAGGGTGGGCGTGATTACCACAAAACACGGGAGTATTAAAACTCCCGCTTTTGTGCCTGTGGCAACCAAAGGCACGTTAAAAACCATTCCGCCAAACCAGCTAAAAGAAATTGGCGTGCAGGTGGCGTTTGTAAACACGTTTCACTTAACCGCGCACCCGGGCGTGGATGTTATAAAAAAGTTCGGCGGCATACACAAGTACGCCAAACTCGACATTCCTTTAATGAGTGATTCCGCGGGGTTTCAGGTGTTTTCGTTGGGCGAGGGCAAGCAAAATAAGGCGGTAAAAAGCCGCGAGGGCGACATCGCCCCATTGGAGAAAATCGAGGAAAAGGGCGTGCGGTTTCGTTCGCCGCGCGACGGCAAGCTTATGGTGTTTACGCCCGAAATTTCCATGCAAAACCAGCGGAAAATCGGGGCAGACATAATAATGGCATTCGACGAATGCATTTATTACGGCGCCAGCCATGAGTATACCAAACAAGCAACAGAGAGAACGCACCGGTGGCTTTTACGATGTATTAAAGCCAAGAAATCTAAGAATCAGTATCTCTACGGAATTATTCAAGGCGGCGTGTTCCGGAATTTGCGCCAAGAATCGGCAAGCTTTGTAACGCAGCAGGATACGCCGGGAGTTGCCATTGGGGGCGTGGCAATTGGCGAGAGCAAAAAAGAAATTCGCGAGCAGTTATCCTGGGTGGCGCCGTATTTGCCCGAAAAAAAGCCTGTGCACTTGCTTGGCATTGGGCAAATTGATGATATTTTGGACGCGGTGCGCTATGGAGTAGATACCTTCGACTGCGTGGAGCCCACGCGCTTGGCGAGGAATGGGATTGTTTACACAAAAAAAGGCAACCCTTCGACTCCTTCGACTAAGCTCAGGACAAGTTCGCTCAGGGTAAACAAAAATATGCGCATTGATGTGGGTAAAGGCAAATATGTTGCCGATAAAAACCCCATACAAAGAAACTGCAAGTGCTATACGTGCCAGAATTTCTCACTGTCGTTTATCCACCACTTATTTAAAGAGCGCGAACTCCTCGGCTATTATTTAACTAGTTACCATAACCTGCATTTCTTTGCCGACTTCTTTGCCGACCTGCGCTCGCAAATCACCGCCGGCAAGTTATAGCTTTCTTTTTTGGCGTAAAGAAGTAGAATATGGATAGTTTGCACTTTGTGGGGAGTAAGATATGAGAACGAGAACAGTTTCTCGAGAAAACCTTCTTGGAGCTTCTTTCCATTTTGGTTTTCCAATTGAAGTTGGTGTAAAACAAAATGGGGTAATCCTTGAAACTATTAAGGTATACCATCAAGGTGAGGTTGAGGAACTTCTGGCAAAATTTCCAGATGAAACAGGAAAGTTCAGGCTTGCCCGGCCCAAGGTCATTGAGTTCGGACCTTTGCGGTCGTGAATCCGATGGCTCTTGGAGAAGAGGCTGGCGAGGAGGCTGGAAAGGCATGTAAGGCCCCGCTGCGGATAACGCGGCGGGGCTCATTTATCTTTACGGCGCTTGGAGCGCGGGCGGGGTGTTACTTTCCTGGTTTTTTTCTTCGTCTCCAAGTGTAAGGTTTATATTCAAGAAATCCATAACCGTACTGCCAATAGAAGAAACGTCTTGGTTTTCAACGTCTATGTTGCGAAAGTTGCTTAAACCAAAAGAAACGCCAACAATAATGGTTATAATAATAACGGGAATTATGATATACATAATGTAAGAATAGCATGAAAGTCCAACCAATTAAAACTCGCAAAGTAGAACCAGGGAAAGATACCGATATACACGCCATTCTCGACCAATATCTTCCAAAACTGCAAGAAGGCTCGGTGGTCGCCATAACCTCGAAAATTGTTGCCATTTGCCAGGGTAGATACGCGAAAATCGGCAGCGTAAACAAGAATGAACTTATCGAACGGGAGGCGGAGTATTTTTTGCCGCCCGGGCCAAATGGGTTTTACCTTACCGTGAAATACGGTATTTTGTCGGCTTCCGCGGGAATAGACGAGTCAAACGGAGCAGGATACTATATTCTGTGGCCCAAAGACCCGCAAAAAACCGCAAATGAAATTCGCGCATATCTTGTCAGAAAACACGGTTTAAAAAATGTTGGCGTAATAATTACCGACAGCAAAATTACACCCTTGCGCTGGGGAGTAACCGGGGTTTCTATTACCCACAGCGGTTTTGCCGCTATGAACGATTATATTGGCACGCCCGACATTTTTGGGCGCGAACTAAAGTTTACCAAAACAAATATTATGGATGGCCTGGGCGGAGCCGCGGTAATGCTTATGGGCGAGGGCAGCGAGCAAACGCCACTAGCTGTTATCGAAGATGTGCCCTTTGTAAACTTTCAGCAAAGAAACCCCACGCAAAAAGAAATTAAAGAAGTTTGCATTGGCATGATGCAAGACGATTTGTATAAGCCGATTTTAACCAGCGTGCAATGGCGCAAAGGCGGCAGCGTTTGACAACGAAGAGCGCGCTCGGTATACTATAATTACTATGGCAAAAACAATAACCGAAAACAAAAATCTTGATAACCGAATCCGCAGCCAGGTAATTGATGTCATGCGGGAAGTCTTAAGCGACCCTGACGCAGGGTTGGAAGTCACCCCCGAGTTTAGCAGGAAACTCAAACAATCCATGAAAGCCGAGGAGGCAGGGAAAACCACGTCCCTCAAGAAGATTTTTGAAGAGTACGGCGTGTAACGTTGTATGGTTGTGTGGCAATTCGAGATTACCGAACCCGGCAAAGCTGATTTCGAGAATCTCGACGCGCCAACACGCCGCCGTGTTTTACAAAGGCTCAAGTGGTTTATGGAAAACTTCAACAACATTACTCCTCTTCCGCTCGGTGGCGAATGGAGAGGCTTTTTCAAATTGCGCGTAGGGGATTGGCGCATTGTGTACAAACCGAACTACGAAAGCTATCGCATTGTTGTGCACCGAATTGATCTTCGCGATAAGGTGTACAGGCGGAAAAAGTAATTATTAGTCTATATGAATTTTCTTCAAAACAAAAATCTTGAGTATTGGAAAACCTCTGCGATTCTTTCGGCTATCCCGTTCATGACCTTCGGCTATTGGTTATTGGTCGATGTGTGGCACATCACAGGGGGAGGATCAAATCCTCTTATTGGACTTTACGTTATGTCGGTAGGTGCGATTCCTGTTTCGTTGTATTTTCTCATCAGAGCATTTGTGCAGAAAGAGGGTGCGGGTGCAAAGTTCGCCTTCCTCTTGTGGGCCTTTACTCCATTTCTATTGTTAGCGATGGTCCCTTTTGGTTTGTAGACATGGCGCAAAGGCGGCTGTGCCCCCACGACTAATTAGCAAATTAGCTGTGGGGGTGTGGATGAGTGTGCTCTTGACTACGCGCCCCGATGAGTGAAAATAGATATGACAGAAAAGGTCGAATAGCACATAAACTTAAGTAAGCTCAAAAAACGATGAAAAAAATTGCATTAGTTTTATCTTTCTTAGTAGCAATGGTCGCCGTTGGGGGAGTTGGCGCGCAAAGCGCGCAGGCAGCAACCGGAGATGTGGCGGCATCGATAACCTTTAGCCAAGACTGTGGGACTGGAGTAGGGATTGCTTTCGATGGAACCAACCTTTGGTATTCCTGTTTGGGTGAACCCGATCTTCGCCGCGCGAATCCGACCACGGGCGTTGTAGACGCCACATTTGATTCTGTCCCAGGCGGGCTAGGAGCCATTTCATACGATGCAACGCGAAACGCCATATGGGGCGCCGTAGCGCCAAACAACGTGTATCGAATCGATTTGGATGCTGCGAAAAATGTGGTAGGTTCCACACTGGTTTTCAGCGCTGCGGGCGAGTCGTGCGGTATCATTGATGGTCTTGCATTTGACGCAAGAAACCTTGGGGATCCAAATGATGATGTGTTCTACTATTCCGATGATTGTTTTGTCACCACCATTAATGTATATGACATGACCGGGAGTTTGGTGGAATCATTCCCAGTGCCGCCAGGCTTTGGCGCGCATAACAGTGGTTTGGGAATTGGCGGGCAGATTCTGTATGAAGCAGATTTGTTTAACCAGCAAATCTATGGAGTCGACAAAACTACCAAAGCGGTTGTGCATCAATTCTCTTCTGCGATACCTGGAGATCCTAATTTCCACTCGGAAGACTTGGAGTGCGATACCATTACGTTTGCCGCAATGGGCAAACACGTGATGTGGTCGAAAGAGGCGTTTTCGCCTGCGAGGGCGCATGCCTTTGAGATTCCCTTTGGTTCCTGTGGTATCGGTGGACAACCCGAAGAACCAAAAGAGATTGTATTAGATCCGTCTACCGACATTAATCCAGCTGGGACAGATCATACCGTGACTGCCACTATTACCCAGGGAGGGCAACCCGTTCCTGGAGTTTTGGTGAGTTTCTCGGTTGTCGCTGGCCCCAATGCCGGCGAAGTTAGCGATCCTGGCGAGTGTTCGGTTGACCCCAACTGCAATACCGACGCAAGTGGCCAAACTTCGTGGACGTACACGAGTAACGGTGCGGTGGGGGTAGACGTCATTGAGGCCTGCTTCACAGATGACACAGGTATAGCCCACTGCGCGAAAGCGGAAAAAGAGTGGATAGACGCAACACCACCGGAAGCTGCATGCGTGGAAACGGTGAATCCGCATGGCAAGACCGTGCCAAAAGCTCCAGCAAATGGCGGCCAGGGCCAGAACCAAGATGGGTTCTATGAGGTATCCGCGACAGATAATGTTGGCGTAGTAAGCTTTTCCGTAGTAGATAAGGGTGCGGACAATACTCTTGGCACAGCTGACGATACGGTATTTGCGGTAGCAAGTGGCGACAAAATGAAGTACACCGAAGCGAACGGAGCTACACCCAGCATTAAGCCGGGAGCCGGCGTTATCGACTGGCAAATTAAGGGGCAGGGCGATGCTGCGGTTGTTGCAGTTGATGCCGCTGGAAATCAGTCGGTTGCCGAGTGCTTAGTTCCGAATCCGCCTAAATAAGTTGAATTGACTGAATGAACAAACGGGCGCCGACCGTATCGTCGGGGCCCGTTTTGTGTTACGATAGTTAATCTATGAAACGGGTAGTAGTATTTGGCATATTCGACGGGGTGCACGAGGGGCACCGCGATTTGTTTCGGCAAGCCCGAGAATTGAACCTCCCCCTGTCCACCCCTGGGGTGGACAGGGGGGGTGAGCTTATAGTTATTGTTGGACGAGATGCTATTGCAGAACAGCTAAAAGGCAAAAAGCCAAAGTACACAGAGAGTGAACGCGTCAAAATGGTACAGGTCGAGCCGTTCGTGGACAACGCTGTACTAGGGGATACAGAACCCTCAACCTATACCGTACTAGTACAATATAATCCGGACGTGGTGTGTTTGGGGTATGACCAAGACGAACTTGAGGCCGACCTACAAGCCTGGCTGCAAAAAACCGGAAAAAACATCCAAATTCACCGCGCCCAGCCCTACGGCGATGGGGCTCTTCACAATTCCCGATTATAATGCTAGGATACAGGGAATTGATATGCATATTAGCTTGCAGGCTGAAACAATTGGATACGTGCTCGGATTGCCCATCACGAATAGTTTGGTGCTTTCTTTGGTAACCGCTCTATTGCTTGTTGGAGGCGGTTTTTTAGTTGCCCGAAAGCTCAAATGGGTGCCGGGAAAGGCGCAGAGTACCGTAGAGCTCATTATCGATACCCTGTTAGACTTTATGGCCCAGATACTGGGCGATCGAAAACAGGCTGCAAAATTTTTTCCTTTCATAGCTACCATTTTTTTGTTTATTCTACTGAATAACTGGGTTGGGGTATTGCCTGGCATAGGCTCGATAGGATTCTATGAAGGAGATCATGGCCATGAGGTTTTTGTGCCGCTGTTTCGCGCGGCAAACGCAGACTTAAACACCACGCTCGCCCTGGCTTTAATCGCGGTGCTGGCAATCCAAATGTACGCGGTGTCGCGCCTGGGGTTTTTCGCGCAAGTGGGCAAGTATATAAACGTTACGCACGGGCCCATACACTTTTTTGTGGGTTTGCTTGAGCTGGTGGGGGAATTTGCCAGGGTATTGTCGTTTTCTTTTCGATTGTTTGGGAACGTGTTCGCGGGCGAGGTGCTGTTGGTTATTATAATGGGCTTGTTGCCCTTGGCCGCCAGTTTTGCGGCGCTCCCTTTCTTTTTATTGGAATATTTTGTAGGATTTATTCAGGCATTGGTATTTGCCATGCTTACGCTGGTATTTTTAAAGGTCGCTACAGCAGAAGTAGAACATTAATGGAAAAACTATGGAAGCAGAAGCAATGAAGTCACTCGCTCCGGCAATTGCAATTGGCCTTGGCGCATTTGGCCCGGCTATCGGCATTGGGCTTTTGGCGGGAAAGGCAATGGAGGCAATCGGCAGGAACCCGGAAGCAGCCCCAAAAATCCAGACAGCCATGATTTTGGCTATCGCGTTCGCCGAAGCCATCGCGATTTACGCCCTCGTCGTTGCACTCATTATTAAATTCGTGTAAATTCGAAGCACGAAGCACGAAATTCGGATTTCCATTTATGTCGGAACTATTTAGTAATCTCGGTATTGATATAAGGCTTTTAATCGCACAGACCGTCAATTTCTTGTTGGTGTTGTTTTTGCTCAAGAAGTTCGTGTTTGGCAAAGTAATTCGGCATTTGGAAGAACGCAGA
Organism: Minisyncoccota bacterium; assembly: GCA_036397395.1. Taxonomy (GTDB): domain Bacteria; phylum Patescibacteriota; class Minisyncoccia; order Minisyncoccales; family UBA10102; genus DASRUP01. The sequence goes on along the minus strand of DASWIZ010000029.1, from coordinate 7,805 downwards.
ACCAGAATTGAGCAAGGTTTGGAACTTACCGAAAAGGCGAAGCGCGAAATGGGGCGCATTGAAGAATCGCGCCACCGGGAGTTGGAAAAAGCTCGCGTGGCTGGCGAAAAAGTGCTGGCAGACGCCCGCGGTTCTGCCGCCGAAAAGGAAAAGGCTGCGCTGGTCTTGGTAAGGGTGGAAGCTGAAAAAATGCTGCAAAAAGCAAAAGCCGAAGCCGCCAAAGAAAAAACCGACGCAGTGCGCGGCGCCCAGTCGGAAAGCCAAAAGCTCGCCGTGCTTATGGCAGAAAAAATTCTTGGCCGCAGCGTAACCCGAGAAGACCAAGACCGCGCCGCGAAAGAAGTAATGGAGTATTTCGAGAAAAACTATGCAAAGCAAAGCTAGGACATACGCTGCTCTCATGGTGCAGGCTTTGGATGGCGCCACAGAGAAAGAGGCGCAGCAAGTGATACAGCGTTTTAAGGATTTGCTTTACAAGCGGGGCGATTTCAAGCATATAAGCTCGATATTGCGGGAATTCGAGCGCGCGTGGCAAGAACGCAACGGCAAAACGGCAACCGTGGTTTCTGCCCATTCGTTGGCAGAAAAAACCAAAACAGAAATGGCAAAATCACTCGAGAAAAAGGGGTATGCGCTGCAAGAAAAGGTGGATCCTGCCGTTATCGGCGGCACGGCGCTGTACCTCGGTAGCGACTACATGATAGATAGTACGGTAAAAGGAAAGCTCAACAGGCTTTCGAAACTTTTGAAACAAAATGGCTAAAGATTTTTTATTCGACATATTACAAAAAGAGCTTGAGGGCGCAGAAACCGGCGCCAAAGGCGAAGAAATCGGTCGCGTGGTAAGCGTGGGCGATGGCGTGGTGCAAATTGAAGGTTTGCCGAACGCTATGTTTGCCGAAATGGTCCAGGTGGGTGAGGGTGCGGTGCCTGCCATGATACTGAACCTCGAAGAGTACACGGCCGGAGCCGTGGTGCTTGGCGAAGATACCAAAGTTCAGGAGGGCAATTTGGTAAAGCGCACGGGCAGCGTATTGTCGGTGCCTGTGGGCGAAGGATTGCTTGGCCGCGTGGTAAGCCCCTTGGGGGTGCCTGTGGACGGCAAAGGAAGCATCAACACCAAAGAGCAATTTCCTATAGAACGCCCGGCGCCAGCTGTAATGGACAGGCAGCCCGTAAGCACGCCTTTAGCAACCGGCATTAAGGTTATTGATGCCACTATTCCCATTGGCCGCGGCCAGCGCGAGCTTATTATCGGCGACCGGCAAATCGGGAAAACAGCGTTGGTGCAAGACACTATTGTAAACCAGCTTTCAGAGCCCGAAGCCAGCCGTCCTATTTGCATATACGTAGCCATTGGGCAAAAAGCTTCCAAGGTGGCCCAGTTTGTGGAAGAGCTCCAGAAAAAAGGAGCAATGGACTATACTATTGTGGTTGCGGCATCCGCGTCCGACCCGGCCCCGCTTTGGTTTATTGCGCCGTACGCCGGGTGCAGCATGGGCGAGTATTTCCGCGACAAAGGCAAAGACATGCTTATTATATACGACGATTTGTCCAAGCACGCATGGGCATGGCGGCAGATTGCGTTGTTGCTCAAGCGCCCGCCGGGCCGTGAGGCATACCCGGGCGACGTGTTTTACCTGCATTCCCGGTTGCTCGAACGGGCTTCGCGTTTGTCCGAAGAAAAAGGCGGCGGCTCCTTGACCGCCCTGCCTATTATCGAAACCCAGTTGGGCGATGTGTCGGCATACATTCCCACCAACGTAATCTCCATTACCGACGGGCAAATTTACTTGGAAACCGATTTGTTTTCCAAGGGCCAGAGGCCGGCGGTAAACATTGGGCTTTCGGTTTCCCGCGTGGGGTCTGCGGCGCAAACTAAAGCAACCAAAAAAGTGGCTTCGCAGTTAAAGCTGGACTTGGCGCAGTTTGAAGAATTGGCGGCGTTTGCCCAATTTGCCCAGGATTTGGACAAAGCGACCAAAGCAAAAATCGACCGGGGCCAAAGGTTAATGGAGGTATTAAAGCAAGGGCAGTTTGAACCCATGCCCATGGAAGAGCAAGTAGCGGTGCTGTTTGCGGCAAACGAAGGATATTTGGACGCGGTTCCGCTCGACAAAGTCCGCGATTTTGAAAAGAAGCTGGTGCAGTATATGAAAGACCACGCCGAAAAAGTGCTCGCCAAAATCCGCGAATCCCGCGACCTTGCGGATGATACAAGAGCGGAGCTGAAAAAAGCAGTAGAACAATTTGCAAAATCGTATACATAAATGGCGTCTTCGAGGCAATTAAAAGGGAAAATACGGGCGGTGAGGAATATAGGGCAGATTACCAAGGCCATGCAAATGGTGGCAGCCACAAAAATGCGAAAATCGCAACAGGTGGCGCTAAACGCCAGGCCCTACGCGAAAAAATCATTCGCGCTGTTGCTGCATTTGTTCAAACAGGCCGGCAAAGAAGAAGTGGAGAGTATATTTATGCGCCAAAGCGAAGGGAAAAAAATTGCGCTGGTTGTTATTACGTCAGATAAGGGCTTGGCCGGAAGCTTTAACAGTTCTGTGCTGCGTGCCGGTCAAAGGTTTGTGGCCGAAAACCCCGAAACAGAAATTGTGGCCGTGGGGAAAAAAGGCCGCGACTTTTTCAAAAACCGCGGGGCTACCATAGCTGCCGAATTTTTCCAGTTTTCGGACATTATTACCTTTGCAGACGTTAAGCCGCTTGCAGATTGGATTGTGCAGGCATACGAAAGCCGGCAATACGGCAAAATCGTTGTCTGCTCAAATCAGTTTGTGTCGGCCTTGGTGCAAAAGGTAGAAATTCGCCAAATATTGCCGCTTGAGATTGATCAATTACAGCAAACAATCGAAGGCATTGTTCCGAAAACCGGCAAATATTCGGAATTGGATCAAGAGGAGCAAGAAAGCCGGAAGGAACTAAGCTACACGCTGGAGCCTTCGAGAGAGGCTGTTATACAAAGTTTGGTGCGTAATTTAATCCAGGCGCAAATAGCATATTTCGTATTTGAATCAAACGCTTCAGAACATTCCGCGCGCATGGTGGCTATGAAAAACGCCACGGAAAACGCTAATCGCCTTCAGGAAGAATTAACCCTGGCGTTAAACAAAGCCCGCCAGGCAGCAATTACCCAGGAGCTTTCTGAAATTTCAACCGCAAAAGAAACGCTAACGGCTGAATAGCCGTAGAAATTTTGAATTCTGAATTTCGAATTTTGAATAAATGACTGAAACCTTAGAAAACAAGAATTATGACCTTGAGGAGCGAACAGCAAAATTTGGGGAAGAAGTAATTAAACTTTGTAAGTCAGTTGATCAAGACGCAGTTACGAAACCGTTAATAAATCAGTTGGTGCGGTCGTCAACTAGTGTGGGGGCGAATTATATGGAAGCGAATGCGGCGAGTTCAAGAAAAGATTTTAAAAACAAAATTCATATATGCAAAAAAGAGGTTCAGGAAACAAAACATTGGTTGCGTATGATAGCAACGTCGAGACCAGAAAAGAAAGAAGATTTGAAGGGATTATGGCAGGAGGCGCAGGAACTAACCTTGATATTCGGTAAAATTCTTTCATCGCTTAAATAGTTTTTAAACATTAGATAATTCAGAAATTCATTCAAAATTAAAAATTCAAAATTGAGTAATTAAAACAATTATGACGACAGGAAAAATTGTGCAGATAATGGGGCCGGTGGTGGACGTGGAATTTGAAAAGGATTTGCCTTCATTGCAGACGGCATTGGTGGTAAAGAGAGAAGGGAAAAAAGATTTGGTGCTTGAAGTTGCCCAGCATTTGGGCGGAAATCGCGTGCGCACCATTGCCATGGATTCTACCGACGGCCTGCAGCGCAAAACCGAAGTGGAAAACACGGGCAGCCCTATTTCCGTACCCATTGGCGAAGCAGTTCTTGGGCGCGTGTTCGACGTGCTGGGCAACCCCATAGACGGCAAGGGCGAAGTAAAGGCAGAGCGCTCGTCTATTTACCAGCCGGCGCCCCCGTTAAGCGAGCAAAAAACAGAGCCCGAAGTGTTTGAAACCGGCATTAAAGTTATCGACTTGCTTGCCCCCATGCTCAAAGGGGGAAAAGTTGGGTTGTTTGGGGGAGCCGGCGTTGGAAAAACCGTGCTCTTGCAGGAGCTTATCGCGAACACGGCGCGTGAGCACGGAGGATATTCGGTGTTTGCCGGAGTGGGCGAGCGTACCCGTGAGGGAAACGACCTGTACCGCGAAATGGAGGAATCGGGCGTGTTAAAAAACACGGCCATGGTGTTTGGGCAAATGAACGAAGTGCCGGGCGCCCGTTTTCGCACCGCTTTGGCCGGTCTTCGCATGGCAGAATACTTCCGCGACGAGAAACACAAAGACGTGCTGTTGTTTATAGACAACATTTTCCGTTTTGTGCAGGCGGGTTCGGAAGTGTCGGTGCTGCTTGGCCGTATGCCATCTGCCGTGGGGTACCAGCCTACCCTGGCTACCGACATGGGGCTTTTGCAAGAGCGCATTACTTCCACCAAAAACGGTTCGGTAACCTCGGTGCAGGCCATTTACGTGCCAGCCGATGACATTACCGACCCGGCCCCTGCCACTACGTTCTCGCACCTGGATTCTTCTATTGTGCTTTCGCGCGAATTAGCCTCGCTTGGCATTTATCCTGCTGTTGATCCGTTGGCTTCCCGATCCAGCGCTTTGGACCCCCGCATTGTGGGGGAAGAGCATTACCAGGTAGCCCGCCAGGTGCAGCAAATCCTCCAGCGCTACAAAGAGCTGCAAGACATTATTGCCATTTTGGGCATGGAAGAGCTGTCTGACGAAGACAAGCAAACTGTAAACCGCGCCCGCCGCATCCAACGGTTCTTGTCACAACCCTTCTTTGTGGCGGCCCAGTTTACCGGCCGCGAAGGAAAGTATGTGCCGCTTGCCGACACCGTGCGCGGATTCAAAGAAATTATCGAAGGCAAGCACGACGCCAAGGATGAATCACAATTTTATCTGAAGGGCAACATAGACGAAGTCTAGTTGCCCCCTAGATACTAATTGATACTAATAGATATTGATTGATACTGATTGTGGACGAGAAAAAGCATATACAACTAGATGATTTGAAGGTATATCAGCTAGCGAGGGAGCTTTCGAGAATGGCATGGAAAATGTATGAGAGGTTCGATTGGCAAACGAAAAAAGTCATAGGCGACCAGTTTATCCGTGCTACCGATTCCGTGGGAGCGAATATTGCCGAAGGCTACGGCAGATACCATTATCTTGACCGCATTAAATTTCTGTATAACGCTAGAGGATCGTTAATCGAAAGCATCCACTGGGCAGATTTGCTAAAGGAGCGCAATTTGATAACCGAGGAGAATATACAGGCATTTAAGCAAGTTGCCGACAAAACTTCGCTCAAGCTCCAAAATTTCATCTCCGCCATCTACCGTTCAAAAAAGTCGTAACAATAAATATCAACAAGTATCGCAGCGAAGCTGCTAATATCAATCAGTATCCTATATGAACACCTTCGCTCTTCGCGTATTCGCAATAGACAGAGAAATATTTGTGGGCGACGCAAAGTCGCTAACAGTTCCGACAACAACGGGGCAGATTCAGATTTTGGCAGACCACACGCCGCTCGTCTCAATCCTCAAAGAAGGCGAAGTTGTCATTGAATCCGCCGACGGCACGGTTTCAAAACTCCCCATCTCCGGCGGCACCGTCGAAGTCACCGACACCGAAGTAGTCGCCCTCGTAAATTTCTAAAGCCAACAATCGCCATTCCGGCTATTTTTTGGTAAAGTATAGCAATGGCAAGTTTCAATAAGATAGGGTTTCTCTTAAGAATTTTAGGGATTGTTTTTACGCTTTGTGGCCTTTATCTTGAGTGGATATTGTTTGTATCGTATCCTACTATTGGTGAGGTACTCTTTCTCGGAGTTCCCGGTATACTTTTAGCTGCTTTTGGTGTCTTAATGATTGTAAAAACGCCTGCAGCCTTACGTATCGCAGAGCTAATTGCTTTAGTGGGGGCACCTTTGCTAGGTGTAATTCTCGTCTTTGTTGCTAGGCATGAGGAAAGTTTCGGACATCCCGGGATGGGTCTGTTTTTCTTCCTCCCTTTTTACATTCCAGTAGTTATTTTTTTACAGTGGTTAATTTCATCTGAACTTGATAAATCAAGGAAAAATAAGCGGTCTTCATTCTATAAGTTCTTACTGCCCGCAATTCTAGTATTCGGTTCTTACATAATAGCTTTGTTGATTTTTCCTTCTCTTCCATTTTGAACGGAAACCGACGGAGAAGGCAGAATACATTTTTTGTGGTAGAATGGAGTTATAAAAAGGTGTGAACAAAATCTCTTGACAGTGACGAGAGCGTCGGCTATAATACATACATAAACGCCCTGCTCACGCCTTTTGGCCCAGCAGGGTTTCTGTTTACTTAAGCATGAAAACCATACTTTTTGTTGACGGGGAAAACTTTAAAAAGAAGATAATTTCTGTGGTGGCAACGAGCGACACCAAAGAAAAACCAGCCTGGCATGAGTATAATTTTGCTGGATTATTTAATCAGGTCTTACAGGGGATTGTAGCTGATGAAAGAATTTTCTACGGGGCGAGAATCGGCATGCATCCGCAGACAGAACAGAAATCACGCCAGCTTATCGAAAGCCAGCGGCTTATGAAAGCGCATTTAGAAAGACAGGGTTTTAAGTTTGTTTTTGGCGGCAGGGTAAGGGGAAATGTAATAGATAATGCAAAAGGGAAAGAAATAACGATATTTCGGGAAAAAGGCGTGGATGTGCAGATCGCAGTTGATTTAATTAGCATGGCTTGCGATGGCGACTTGAAAACGGCTATTATCGCGAGTTCGGATTCCGACCTTCAGCCAGCCATTAAGGTTTTGCGGCGAAAGGGCATTGAATGTATTTATTTAGGATTTGAACTCGAACCGAATAAGGGTTTAACCTATACCACAAAACGAACTATTTTAATAAGAAACTCCGAAGTTTTGCAATTTCTACCGGCAAATTTCGCTGGCAGCCTTTCTATTTGAAACGGAAACCTCCGGAGAAGGCAAAGTACAAATGTCTTAACATTTCAGTATATACGTAATTATTAAGACAAAGCTCTGGTCACTATAGTTCGCGATCGCAAACAACACTGGCCAGTAGATTTATTCCCAAGCGAAACCCCCGGCACCTTCGGCCTGGGCGTTTTGGTTGATTTTTGTTATAGTAAGCCATATGACAGAACAGCATACATGCAAGGCGCTCGCGATACACTGCATTGATTTTCGGATTCAGCGGTTTTTGAACAAGTACTTGGACGACAGGTTTCCCGGCGGATACGACCGCGTGGCCGCCGCGGGCGGCGCCAAATACCTTGCCGAAGGGGGGCAGAACGGCGATTTTGAGCTGGAAGAATGCGGCGTGTCGTACAAACTGCACCATCCAACGGCGCTTGTCCTTATCCAGCATGAAGACTGCGGGGCGTATGGGGGCAGCAAGAAATTCGTTGACTTGGAAGCGGAAAAAGCGTTCCAGAAGCAGGAAATGGAAAAGGCGGCGGCGGTTTTGCGAGAAAAGTTTCCCCAATGCGCTGTAGAAGGATATTTTGTTGAGCTTTCGGGAAATTTGACATCTGTGGTATAATAAAACTATGGCAAACGTAACTATCTACACAACGCCCACGTGCGTGTATTGCCGCGAGGCAAAAGAGTTTTTTAAGGAGCATAACGTGGAATACGAAGAAAAGGACGTGGTGCAGGATGAACAGGCCAGAAACGATATGATCCAAAA
>DASWIZ010000028.1:0-42368 GCA_036397395.1 Minisyncoccota bacterium | reverse complement strand
CAGAATTGCAATCTCTGAGCGTTCTGCTTTTTCAATGTGCGTGTACTGTTTCTGGTTCTTTTGTTCGCTGTGTCTTTTTCTCTGTTTCATACGGCGGTATTCTACACCGCCGGGTGTTCGGCTTCAAACGTGAATTTCGGATAAAGATGAAGTGAAAGGGAGTAAAATACAACAATGGTTACGATGTTTTTGCTTGTCCTAAGCGGAGCCACGATCTGGGGAGTTACCAATATACTCCAACGGTACTTTTTTCGAGATCGAGACGTCTCTGTCGAATTGATGGTCGTAGCTACGATGCTGGGGGCAAGCGTGTCTGCGCTTGTCTTACAGTTCGTATTGTTCGGGGTACCCAAAGTTTCTCCATTGTTTTGGCAGTTCTTGGTAATAGACGCATTATTCAACGTGGCTCTAATATTCTGGGAGAACAAATCGCTCGAGCAAGAGGATGCTTCTATTGTCGCACCCATTCTGGGGATAACACCCATATTCGTTATCCTGACTTCCTGGATAATGTTGCGGGAGTCGCCTACGTTCTGGGGATTTGTTGGCATTACGGTAACGGTGTTTGGGCTGTATATTCTGGCATTGAAGCGTTCTGACATAGGGAATCTAAAATCCTTTGTAAGGCCGTGGAGCCGCCTCATGCAGTCCAGGGGTGTCCGTTTCGCGCTGCTGTTCGCGGTTGTCGCTTCCGTGGCATTAAACTTCGCCAAGCTGACTGTAATAAACTCAAGCCCCGCAATGCGCACGTTCGCGGTTTTCTTCGTGGTTGCGGTTGCCATGCTGGCCTGGTCAGTATGGCGAGGACATTGGCAAAAACTGGATAAAAGCCTGTTTATTCCGCTGTTCGGTGTTGGCCTTTTAATTGGCTTGAGCAGCGTGTTGATGGACTGGGGGTTTGTGTTCGGGATTGTTCCCTATGTAGCAGCTTTGAAAAGGTTTCAGATTATTGTTACTAATGGTCTTGCTGCTATAGTTTTGCACGAGAGGGAAAATTGGCGTTTCCGGATAACAGCAGCCGTCATCATAGTTGTCGGCATATTCCTAATCGCATTTTAGGAGGTGATGAAAGAATACACGGTAAAACCAATGCATTCAGAGAATAAAATAGGAGGATAGTGATGACTTCAGGATACGCAGAGCCCAGTAGGATTCCAACGGGTTGGGACACGGGACAACCAGTACCTTTTGAGTTTATGACTCTGGTTCAAAGTATCCCGGTTCCGACCGCTCAGGTCCACGGCTGGATAAACCAGTTTTGGTATATGCGGTGGATCTACGACCACATTAAGGACATCGGGGGGGATGTCGTAGAATGCGGGCTTGGCAAGGGTGGTACCCTTACCATGCTTGCTCTTTTAATCGGGACAGAGGGCCGCCAGCCGTCACGGAAGCTTTACGGTTTTGACTCGTTCCAGGGTTGGCCGGAGCCAGACCCATCTGATGCATCGCCACGTAACCCGACCAAAGGCGAGTGGACGGTGAGCGAGGAGCTTGTTGTGGATCAGCTCACAACTTCGAAAATCTACAAAAATTTCCCTTGGATGAATATCCAAATTACCAAAGGGTTTCTAGGGGAATCGCTTCCGGGATTTGATGTTCCAAGCCAGTCTATCGCGTTGGTCCATCTGGATGTGGACCTGTACGAGGGCTACCGCGACGGCCTCCAGTACCTTTTCCCCAAAATCTCCAAGGGCGGCATAATTATGCTCGACGAGTATAAGGAACTTCATCCAGAGAATCCACAGTACCAAGATAGAGAGACTGGGGTTGAACGGGAAAAGTGGCCTGGTTGCACCAAGGCGGTGGACGAGTTCCTTGCGGAGCATCCAGATGTAGAGCGCAAGTACTACCCACCAACAAATAAGTATTACCTGGTAAAGCAGTAGTTCTTGCCAAGTAGTATCAAATTCCAGCCCCTTGGGTTTTCCCCAGGGGCTTTTCTATTTTGAGACTACGGTATTGACACAAGCCATTACTTTTTGATAAAATAATGATATAAGAAGTTACATTATTATTTATGGCACATCTTGTATCCATTACCCGACAGGGGCAAATTACGATTCCAAAAGTAATCAGAAAAGCTTTTGGAATTACAGGAGCGACGAAAGCAGTGATTAAGAAAGAGGGCGACAGCATTGTAGTAGAACCAAAAACTGACTTTTGGTCTCTTTCGGGGACTTTACGTTCGTCTATTTCACTTTCCGATAAACAACTTAAGAAAGCGCGAGACTCTTTTGAAAAACAATGGCCAAAACATCGCTAAAGAAAGAAGTGCTTGATACAAACGTGTTGCTTCGTTTTCTTGTTGGCGACAATCAAAGCCAGCAAAAGCGGGCAGCAGAGTGGTTCAGAGAAGCAGAGGAGGGGAGGCGCAAGATTACGGTGATTCCTTTGGTGATAGCGGAAGCTTGTTTTGTGTTGGAGAGTTTTTACAAAAAGCCGCGAAAAGAAATTGTGCAGGCCATGGAAGTGTTTGTAGGCCAAAGGTGGCTTCAAGTAGAAGAACGAGGAGCGCTTGTAAAGCTTTGGCCTTATTATCTTAAAAATCTTCATTTTGTGGATAGTTTTCTTCTTGCGTGGTGTGAAGTGCACGAGACAAAACTTCTTACATTCGATCGGCAACTCGACAATATCTCATAGCAGATCGGCCAATCCCCCCGAGTTTTCCCCAGGGGCTTTATTTTTGGAGAAATAAAGCTAAATGTGATACTTTTTGACCCCTCTTGACACCATTTGATGGTTGGAGTATTATGAGTGTATTGCGATTTTATTCATTGTTTCGTTTGCAGGGCATGCTCCGCAGTAGAATTTTGCCTATTGCGGAGCACTATGGAATATGCAGGAAATTAACCCAAAAGAGATTTATACAACCAAAGAGGTCCAGGATTTTTTAAAGATAAGCTCTTCTACCATGAAGCGCATGATTAAAAACGGCATTATTAATGCCCACCGCGTAGGCGGGACCTGGCGCATTTGGGGAGATGATATTTTAATGCTGGTTTCTCCGGAGTTGGAAAAGAAAGTGTACGAAAAGTATGTAGATGTTCGGGAGAAAACCAGGAAGGCCATTGAAGACTGGTAAATCCTATAAATCCTATGGAGGATCCAAAAAAAGTATTGATAACCGGCATAACCGGTTTCGTGGGAAGCCATTTAGCAGAATACATATTAGAACAATTTCCCAATACAAAAGTGTTGGGGCTTTCGCGTTGGTGGGAACCAAAAGACAACATCCAGCAAATTTTAGACAAGATTACTATATGCTATGGCGATTTGGTGGATTTGCCTTCGTTGCAAACTCTTTTGCAAGAGCACAAACCAGACATTATTTTTCATTTGGCAGCGCAGTCGTATGTAGATTTTAGTTTTGTGGCTCCCATAACCACACTTGATACCAATGTTATTGGCACGGCAAACTTGTTAGAGGCCGTACGGAAACTCAAGGCGAGTTCGGGATATGATCCTATCATTCAAATTGCGTCATCTTCGGAGTGTTATGGGCAGGTAAAAGAAGATGAAGTTCCCATTAAGGAAACCAATCCTTTCAGGCCGGCTTCCCCGTATGCCGTAAGCAAAGTGGCAGAAGACATGCTTGCTCTCCAGTATTGGCTTTCTTGGCAGGTAAAGACTATAAGGACCAGAATGTTCACACACACTGGAAAACGTAGGGGAGAGGTTTTCGCAGAATCAAGCTTTGCCAAACAAATTGCCGCCATTGAGGCCGGAAAGCAAGAACCGGTTATTAATGTTGGAAACCTAGACAGCGTGCGTACATTTTTAGATATTGGGGACGCATGCCGCGCGTATTGGTTGTTGATTATTAAATGTACTCCGGGAGAAGTATATAATGTTGGCGGGAAGGAAACAATGACCGTAGGGGACATGCTGCAAAAACTCATCAAGCTTTCCACTGTGCCCAATATTGAAGTAAAAATAGATCCTGCACGCTTGCGTCCATCCGACGTTACACTCCAAATTCCTTCGACCGAGAAATTTAAGAAAGAAACAGGGTGGGAGCCAGAAGTGCCGTTTGACCAGACTCTTTTGAATTTGTTGAACTATTGGCGAGAATACTACAAGGACAATGGATAATCTAAACCGAGAACTGTACAAAAAAATGTATCTTATTAGAAAAGCAGAAGAAAAGATACAAGAACACTACGCAGAAGATGAAATGAAAACTCCTATGCATATGTCTATGGGAGAAGAAGCTATTGTAGCTGGTGTAGTGCAGGCTGCGGGAAAAAACAGTCAGGTGTTTGGCACGTACCGTTCGCATGCTCTGTATCTGGCGAAAGCCATGGAGACAGACGGGTTTTTTGCAGAACTCTACGGAAAGGCTACGGGTCCTGCAAAAGGCAAAGGAGGTTCCATGCACTTGGCGAATCCCGCAAAGGGGATGCTGATGACATCTGCGGTAGTAGCAACCACAATTCCTGTCGCTGTAGGGGCAGCCCTTGCAAACGCGTACCAGGAAAACGGCAAGCTGGTTGTTTCTTTTTTTGGAGACGGGGCCATAAACGAAGGCGTGTTTTGGGAAAGTATAAACTTTGCCGCCTTAAAAAAACTGCCCATATTGTTTGTTTGTGAAGATAATAACCTTGCGATTCATTCAAAAGCACAAGACAGAACAAGTCATAAACCTATTATAGAAGTGGCAAAACAGTTTACTTTTGTTACCGCAGAAACCGAAAGTACCGATGCTGAAGAAATATACAATATAACAAAAGATACGCTGGCTAAAATGCAAGAAACCGGCATGCCAGGATTTTTATACACAAAATATTACAGATACTTGGAACATGTTGGGGTGAATGAAGATTTTGAAGCAGGATACCGTGAAAAAGCAGAAGCTGCAGAATGGTTTAAAAAAGATCCAATTGATCTTCAGAGGAAGAAATTGCTGGAGGCTGGTATGCAAGAACAAGAAATTGCAAAGCTAGAAGAAGATATTACAAAAGATATAGAAGAAAGTGTTAAAAAGGCGCAGCAAGCAGACTTTCCGAAAAAAGAAGAGGTATTTGGAAATGTATACGCATAAACATGGCAGACAGATCTATTACATATGAAGATGCGATTGCCGAGTCTTTAGGGCAAGAAATGGAACGCGACGAAAATGTATTTGTGTATGGATTAGACGTTGCCGACCATAAAAAGATTTTTGGGTCTACTAAAGGATTGGAGAAGTTTGGAGAAAAGAGATTTTTTCAAACTCCGCTTGCAGAAGAAGCAATGACAGGTGTGGGCCTGGGGGCAGCCATAAACGGGTTGCGCCCGGTGCACGTGCACATTCGCATGGACTTTTTGCTGCTGGCAATGAACCAATTGGTAAACATGGTAGCCCCTGCGCATTTTGGGTCGGGAGGCGCGCTCAAGGCCCCATTGGTAATTCGCGCCGTTATCGGCAGGGGCTGGGGACAGGCGTTTCAGCATTCAAAGTCGTTGCAGTCGGTGTTTGCTCATATTCCAGGTTTAAAAGTGGTTATGCCATCTAACGCATACGATGCAAAAGGATTGCTGGCAGCAGCTATTCAAGATAATAACCCTGTTGTGTTTTTAGAACATAGGTGGCTGTACTGGTTAAAAGGACAGGTGCCAGAAGAACCCTATACTGTTCCCTTAGGAAAGGCGCGAGTGGTGCGAGAAGGGAAGGATATTACCATAATAGCTACTTCGTGGATGAATGTGGAGGCGTATAAAGCAGCAGAAATACTGACCAGAAAGCAAGGCGTACAGGTTGAAATAGTGGATCCCAGAACCATATATCCTTTAGATAAAGCGGCTATTGTGCGCTCGGTACATAAAACCGGCCACTGCATTGTGGCAGATTACGATTGGGAATTCTGCGGATTTTCTGCCGAGGTGGCTGCTCTAGTTTCAGAGAAATGTTTTGGAAAGCTAAAGTCCCCGGTAACAAGAATCGCCTTTCCCCAGACCCATTGCGCAACCACGAGGCCTTTGGAAAACGCATTTTATCCAAATGCAGTCAATATTATTCGGACAGTTGAACAAAAGCTTGGATTGCCAGAAAGCGATTTGTCTGGCGAAGAATTCTATAGCTGGGAAAACAGATTTAAAGGACCATTCTAATGACTGAAAATCAAAATTCAAAAACAAACTTTTACAACGGGAAAAATACTCTTGTCACCGGAGGTACAGGTTTAATAGGGAGACCACTGGTAGAGATGTTAATTGATGCTGGGGCAAAAGTTCGTATTGCTTCTTTGGATGATTCTTCGCGCGCGCATCCCCAAGCTGAATTTATGCAGGTTGATTTAACCGACAAAAACAACTGCATGAAAGCGGCAGAAGGCATGGACATGGTGTTTCATTTGGCAGGCATTAAAGGTTCCCCAAAAATGACGCAAGAAAAACCAGCAAGCTTTTTTGTACCTACTATTTTGTTCAATACCAATATGATGGAAGCTGCGCGCAAAAGTGAGGTAGAGCGATATTTGTTTACCAGCACGGTTGGCGTGTATAGCCCGGCAGAAATATTTTCTGAAGATGATGTATGGAAAACATTTCCTTCAGAAAATGATAAGTTCGCGGGCTGGGCAAAAAGAATGGGGGAGTTGCAGGTAGAGGCTTATGCCATTGAATACGGTTGGGACAAAGTAGCTATTGTGCGTCCCGCAAATGTGTACGGCCCCTACGACAACTTTGACCCCGCTAACGCCATGGTTATTCCTTCGTTGGTAAAACGCGCCCTGGACGGGGAAAATCCTTTGGTGGTGTGGGGCGACGGTTCTCCCGTACGCGACTTTATCCACGCAAAAGACGTGGCAAAAGGCATGCTTTTAGCTTTAGAAAAGTGTCCAGGATATCCCATAAATCTTGGGAGTGGGGAAGGAGTGCAAATTAAAGAAATTGTGGAGATTATTGTGAACAATATGGAGCGAAAACCAAAAGTAGAATGGGATACTTCAAAACCATCGGGAGACAAGAAACGACTTATGGATATTTCAAGAGCAAGGGCGTTAGGCTGGAAGCCGGAAGTTTCTATAGAAGAAGGAATTAAAGAGGTAATGCAGTGGTACAAAGAAAACAAAGATATCGTGGAGAAGCGTTACAACGTATTCAAATGAGTGAAACTGTCTTAATAACGGGGTCTGCAAGGGGATTGGGAAAAGAGCTGGCGCTTGTATTTGGTGAGTATGGTTATGGAGTGATTTTGCACGACAGGAAAAAGAGTGATCTTGGAGAGCTGCAAAAGAACATTACGAAAAAAGGTGTTTTGTGCAAGGTAGTTGCCGGCGATTTAAAGCTCGCAAAAACTTTAGACGCCTTGGGAAAAGCTGCAAAAGAGTATGATGTTTCCGTGTTGATTAATAATGCTGGAGTGCATTGTCCAAAACTGCCGCTCGAAGAGATGCGAGATAGCAATATAGATGACTTACTAGGTACGAATCTGCTAGCAGCAATGAAGCTAACTCGCAGAGTATATCCCCTTTTTATAAAAAAGAACAAGGGTACAATTATTACTATGAATTCTCTATCTGGTTTAGAAAATCACAGACTCCGCACGATATATGGTGCTAGTAAATGGGGACTTCGCGGTTTTACAGATACGTTACGGCTAGAAGCAACAGAGCATGGTATCCGTATGTTAGACGTGTATCCCAGCAGAATAAAAACAAATCCTCGATTTACCGAAGGGATGGAGCCTGAAGAAGTGGCACAAAAAATATACAAAATATACAAAAATACAAAGAGGAGTACGCTTATATTGGACGATCGTCCCAAAAAACATGGAACATAGCAAGAAGAAAATTTTAGTGTGCGGCGCAACAGGATTTATTGGCAGGAACATGGCAGAATATTTTGCCAAACAGCCAGCATACGAAGTATATGGGACCTACTGGCAGGCAGAGCCTTTGCAGAACCCGAATATAACCATGATAGAGGCTGATTTAACGAATAAAGCAGATGTAGACAAAGTGGTTGCTGGCAAAGATATTATTATCCAGGCTGCTGCCACCACCTCGGGCGCCAAAGATATTGTAGAAAAGCCGTATTTCCACGTGACAGATAACGCACTTATGAACTCTTTACTGCTGCGCGCGGCTTTCGAGCACAATGTTTCGCACTTTATCTTTTTTAGCTGTACGGTTATGTATCAGCCTTCAGACACGGCGCTTTCTGAAGATGATTTTGACGCGAACCAGGAATTGCTTCCCAAGTACTTCGGCGTGGGCTGGACAAAAGTGTATATTGAAAAGATGTGCGAGTTTTATTCCAGAATAGGCAATACCAAATATACCGCTGTTAGGCACTCAAACATATATGGCCCGTATGACAAGTATGACTTGGAAAAATCTCATGTGTTTGGCGCAACTCTTACCAAGGTGATGACCGCTCCTCTCGATGGAGAAATTGTCGTGTGGGGCGAAGGAACAGAAGCAAGAGATTTGTTGCATGTCGAGGACTTGGTGGATTTTGTTGAAAAAGCCATTGCAAAACAAGAAGCGAAGTTCGAGCTCTACACCGTTGGATTAGGCAGGGCGATTTCCGTTGCAGACTTGGTAAAAAAGGTGATAGAGCATGCCAATAAAGATCTCGCCATAACATACGACACCTCGAAACCGAGTATTAAGACAAGTTTATTTCTCGACTACACAAAAGCAAAGCAAGAATTAGGATGGGAACCAAAAATTTCGTTAGACGAAGGTATTAAAAAAACAATGGAATGGTATAAGCAGCATTATGATTATCAGTAAAACCCCTTTTCGCATATCGTTTTTTGGCGGAGGCACCGACTATCCTGTTTGGTATAAAGAGAACGGAGGGCAGGTGCTATCTACCACGATAGATAAGTACTGCTATATCTCGCTTCGGTACCTCCCCCCCTTTTTTCCTTATAAATACCGGATTGTGTATTCAAAAAATGAAATGGTAAGCACGATACAGGAAATAGAGCATCCAGCGGTGCGGGCGGCTTTGCAGTTCTTACATATTGAAAAAGGAGTAGAAATTCATCATGATGGAGATTTGCCCGCCCGCACCGGATTGGGGTCGAGCTCCTCATTTACCGTGGGGTTGCTTCATGCGCTCCACGCGCTGCGAGGCGAGAATATTTCAAACGAAGAATTGGCGAAAGAAGCTATCCGTATGGAGCGAGACGTGCTTAAAGAAAACGTAGGCTCTCAAGATCAGGTGGCGGTAACGTATGGGGGGTTGAATAACATAACGTTTGCACGGGAAGATACGTTTGCAGTGCAACCGCTTATACTTTCAGAACAAAGAATAAAAGAGCTGGAACAGCATTTGATGCTTGTGTTTACCGGTTTTTCCCGCTATGCGTCAGAAATTGCCAAGGCTCAAATTGCGAGTACGCCCCAAAAGAAAAACGAGTTAGCCCGTATGCATGAAATGGTTGGTGAGGCAACCGCAATGCTGCAAGATGAAAAGCGCGACATTCTGGAACTTGGAAAGTTATTGCACGAAAGTTGGGAGATTAAAAAAAGTCTTTCTGATCAAATATCCACTCCTCAAATCGATGCCATATATGAAGAAGCGCGAAAGGCGGGTGCTGTGGGAGGGAAAATTTTGGGGGCAGGAGGGGGAGGATTTTTGCTCCTTTTTGTTCCTCCGGCGCGACAACACAATGTGAGAAATGCGCTGAAGGATTTGCTGGAAGTTCCCTTTCGTTTTGAAAACGGAGGAAGCCGAATAATTTATAAGAACCAGAAGATATAAATAAATGAAAAAAAGGAATATAAAATTTGGAGATTTACTCATTAGCGATCAGTCAAAACGCCTGATTAAAAAAGCGTTGGATGAAAATTGGGTTTCGGGTGGGCATCTCATTAAGCAGCTAGAAAAGGAGTGGGGCAAAATATTTGGCTATAAGTATAATGTAGCTATGAGCAATGGGGCAGATGCCGATACCGCTGCCTGCCTTGCTTTGTATGACTTTGGAGCGAAACGGGGTGACGAAATCATTGTTCCTGCTTTGGCTTTTGCCAGCGTGGGAAGTTCTATACTGGCCGCCGGCTTTACGCCTGTTTTTGTTGATATCGAGAGAGAAACTCTCAACATAAATCCTGCAAAGATAGAGGAGAAGATAAGTTCCAAAACAGTAGCCATTATGGTCGTGCACACGATGGGAAAGCCTTGCGATATGGATGCCGTACAGAACATTGCCAAGAAACATAATCTCAAAATCATTGAGGACTGCTGCGAAGCTCACGGTGCGCAGTATAGAAAGAAGTTTGTGGGACAGTTTGGAGAAGCGGCTGCCTTTAGCTTTTACGTCGCCCATGTCTTGGCAGGTGGGGATGGCGGTATGTGTTCCACCAATAATCCGAAAATGGAGGAAGTGTTGCGCTCCCTGAAGGATCACGGGAGAAAATCAGGTTCCTTATACTTTGACCATGTGAGAAATGGTTCTAATTTCAGAATGAACATTCTTCCGGCAGCTGTTATGCTGGGCGAAATAAAGAATTTTTGGAAAGTATTTAAGAAGAGGAAAGAGAATCTTAATTATTTATTAAATAAGACAGCAGATTTGGGAGATGTTGCGTTTTTCAATAGAGAAGAATCGTACGAGGTAACTTCTCCCCATGCATTCAGTGTTACCTTAAAAGACCCAAAATATAACTACAAGAAATTGTACGATTTTCTTCAAGACAATCTTGTTCAGTGCAAGCGAAACTTTGGAAGCATGCCCACGCAACATAAGGCATTTGCATTTTTAGGGCACAAAGTAGGAGAATTTCCAGCAGCTGAGTATGTTGGCTCAAATGGGCTTCACATTGGAGTGCATCACCATCTTTCCAGAAAGGATTTGGATTATGTTTCAAGCCTTTTACATATCTATTTTGAAAAATACGCATGATTCAAGTTTCAAAAACCAATTTAGAAGGCGTATTGCAGATTGTGCCGGAAGCATTCAAAGACCAGCGAGGCCAGTTTGTGGAAACCTATAACGAGGCTCTCTACAAAGGGAAGGGCGTGGAAGTACATTTTGTGCAAGACGATATTTCCCGGTCAAAGAAGGATGTATTGCGAGGAATTCATGGTGATCGGAAAACCTCCAAACTAGTATCCTGCATATATGGAAAGCTTTTCTTTGTAGTGGTGGATTGTCGAGAGGGATCGAAGAACTTCGGGAAGTGGCAGTCGTTTGAATTGTCTGACGAAAATCGAGTTCAGATATTCGTACCGCCCATGTACGGAATTGCGTACCTCGTTCAATCAGAAGAAGCCATATTTACCTATAAACAATCCACTTACTTTGTTCAGGGGAAGCAATTTAGCTACCGATGGGATGACCCAAGGTTCAAAATAAAATGGCCGATTATAAATCCAATATTGTCAAAACGTGATAAGGCAGGGCATTATGTCTGAACGAATGAAAGTGTTTTTCTATCTTTTCGCAAGGACAATCGTCCGTTTCTTGAGGGCGCAAAGAAAGAGGGCGTATCGGCAGATTGTATGCCCCGTAGCAGGAAGAATGCCTGGGGTCGGGGTTTTCTTGAGAAATAAGATGCTCTATCGCTGGCTTCAGGATGACGCGGTAGCCCTCATTGCGCGGACCGCGTTTACTGGAGACAAAGAAATGGAGAAATTGTTATCCTCCTTGTCGACAAAAGATCTTTTGAGCGCCCAGAGCGTGTTTTCTGTGTTGGGGAAGCTTCAAAAGGAAAAGATAAGAAATAGTCTGGATTCTCGCAAAAAAACGGTCGCGCTGTATTTTGCGTCCGGCGCTTATAGGGAGAATACCGGCACTATTGCGAAGGGTTTACGAGAGAAGGGCTATAACGTGTTTATTCTTATTGGAGAGGTTTGCGACGATACATACAAACAAGGAGAATACGTATATTATGGTGGCAATGATATCATCAATGAGTTGGATTTTATTGATGTGCTTATTGAAATATCAGGTACCGCAGAGAAGCTTATTCACACAAAAAAAATCTATTTTCCTCACGATATCTATGATTCTCCGCTTGGCAACGTGGTTAATAGGGAGGGCATTGCGAAACATATGGCAGAATGCGACTATCTTTTCTTATCCTCTCATTACGTATTGGATCGTTGCAGCCAAATGATTTTTTTTGCGAGACGTAAGTTCCCAAACGCGTTTGTTGCAAAGCCGCAGGTATGTTTAATTCCCGGAGGATATATAAAGCTTGATAAAAATCTGGAATATTTCGAACACCACAATCAGAGCACAACAGCGCTCATCTACGCGCCCACCGTGATGAAAGAGCGAATGGGCGGTATGGGAAGCGTTGCTTCGCTTGCCCACGGAGATAAGATTATTGAGGCTCTCCTCGGACATTTCCAGAATTACGACGTGATATTTCGTCCTCATCCCCATTCTCTTCATACTGCCGTAGTAAAGAAGATTGTCGAAAAGTACAGCAGCTATCCCCGATTTCTATTTGATGATAATCAAAGCGCGTATATGGAAAACTATGCGAAATCCGCTTTAATGGTAACGGATATGTCAGGTACTGCCTACACGTACGCCTTTACCACGTTACGACCCGTAGTTTTTTTCTCCCATGACGAAAACAAAGCGCAAAAACGATTCGGCGAGTTCGCGTATTTTAAAGATAGAGAAAAAATTGGGCGCGTCGCGCAGAGCATAGAAGAGCTGATACAACACACGGAAGCTCTGTTGGCTGCAAAAAATGAATGGAGTACGAGAATCAAGAGACACCGAGACCCTCTTATCTACAACATTGCAAAAGCGGAAGATTATTTCGTCGAAAACTTCGAATATATTACAGAAGCTAAAAAGCACCCAGACTGGGTGTATATATAAACACATATGGTGATTTGGTTTATAGGCATTTCAGGCGCGGGAAAAACAACCCTTGGCAAAAGGCTTCAGCAGTATTTTGATGCCGCCCGGAAAAAATCTTTTTTGATAGACGGGAATTTGGCACGGTCCTTTTTCGACAACGACTTGGGCTATTCAAAAAAGGACAGGGTCGCGAACATAAAGCGAATAACATTCGCGGCGCATGTGCTCAGACAGGGCGATGTTATTACAATCGTGTGCTGCATTTCTCCGTTTGAATCTCTTCGAGAACTCGCACGGAAACGCATAAAAGACTACAACGAAATTTATTTGGAAAGAAGCATGGAGTTGGCTCAAAAAAATGATGTGCAGCAGATGTACCAAAATAATATGGGGAAGACAGAAATCGTAGGAATAGACTTGGAGTTTGAAACGCCACAACAGAGCGATTTGGTCATACGCACGGATGAGGAAACCGAAGAAGAGTCATTTGAAAGGGTGCTCGCGTACTTAAGAAAGAAATATCCAGAACAGATTTTATGATGCAAGAACTTATGGACATAGTCGAGGAGGCCGGGGAGGAGGTGCTGAATATATATGAGCATGCTGACCTTTTCATACAGACAAAAGATGATAAAGAGAATTCCCCGCTCACTATCGCCGATATGAAGTCAAACGAGATAATCGTGCACGGGCTCCGAAACATTTCGGATTATCCTATTGTTTCAGAAGAATCTGTTATTCCTCCCTATGAGGAAAGGCGGTACTGGGGAAAATTCTGGCTCGTAGATCCGCTCGACGGCACAAAGAATTTTATCGCCAAAGACGGAGAATTTACGATTAACATAGCCCTTTTAGAAAGAAGTAAACCGGTAGTGGGAATTGTGTACGCTCCAGCGCTTAAGATGATGTATTGGGCCGAGAAAGGAAAGGGCGCGTTTTTAGGGGGAGAAAAGATACGCAATACTTCAAAGCGGAAAGATCTTATCGGAGCTCTGAGCCGTTTTCATGCTACGGAAGCAGACAGGGCGTTTTTTCAGCGATATCATATCACTGCAGTCAAAACATATGGTTCTGCCCTAAAAATTTGCAAACTGGCAGAGGGCGACATCGATGTATACCCCAGGTTTAATGGAACCAGGGAATGGGATACAGCAGCTCCCCATATAATCGCGAAAGAGGCAGGGTGTAAGCTTATTGATGTAAAAACAAATCAAGAGATTATGTATAACAAGGAGGATATGAAAAATAATTATTTTATAGCCTCGCGCATGGATTTGGATTTTAGCGCGTCAGGAAACATATGAAAGCAGTCATATTGGCCGGCGGCAAAGGAACGCGTTTGGCTCCTATTATCGGCCCAAATACGCCCAAGGCTTTGGCAATCATTGGGGATGCCCCTATCATTGAGCATCAATTGAGGTTTCTCAAAGAAAACGGCCTCAAAGAGGTATGGGTGCTTTTGGGGCACTTGGGAAACGAAGTGCAAAAGTTTTTGGAGAAGAAAGAATGGGGAATGGTTTTGCGCTATAAGCAAGAAGAGGAGCCAAGGGGAACGGCCGGCGCCTTAAAGCAGTTGGAGGACGAAACCCAGGAAGATTTTTTGGTATTGGCAGGGGATGTTATGGTCAACTTCGATGCGCAGAGGTTTTTGCAGCGGCATAAAGAAAAAGGGGGGATACTGTCTGTTATGGTCCATCCGAATGATCACCCGTTTGATTCAGATTTGGTGGAGGTGAATGAGCAGGGAAGAGTGCTTTCGATTTTGCGCAGACCGCATCCAGACGATTTGCTATTCCGCAATTTGAGCATAGCTTCCGTGTATATCTGTTCGCCAAAAGTTTTTGAGTATATACCAGATGGAGAGAAAACTGATATGGAAAAAGATATATTTCCTCGGATGCTGGAAGCAGGAGAACACATCTCTGCCTATAATACGCCAGAATATATTAAGGATATGGGTACGCCAGAGAGATTAGAGCAGGTACGGAAAGATTACGCTTCAGGGAAAATAGTAAGGCTAAGCCTTACTACTGAAAGGAGGGCGATATTTCTTGACCGGGATGGCGTGTTAAATGAAGAAATCGATCAACTTTCCCGCGCTGAAGATTTGAAGGTGTACGATTTTGCGACAGAAGCAGTAAAGAAAATTAATGAAACGGATTTTATGGCAATTGTGGTTTCAAACCAGCCTATGGTTGCCAAGGGATTTATGACTGAAAAAGACGTGGATGAGATTCATAAGAAACTTGAGACAGAATTGGGCCGCAAGGGAGCCAAACTCGATGCTGCGTATTTCTGTCCTCACCATCCAGAAAAAGGGTTTTCTGGGGAGCGTCTAGAACTGAAAATAGAATGCGAGTGCAGAAAGCCAAAACCTGGTCTTCTACTGAACGCGAGAGAAGATTTTCATATTAATCTGTCAGCTTCGTACATGATTGGCGATCAAACTTCAGACATTTTAGCTGGCAAAAACGCAGGATGCAGAACCATATTGGTTGAAACGGGATACGGAGGGAAAGATGAAAAATATAAAATAGAGCCAGATTTCAAGGCAAGAAATATCCTTGAAGCAGTGGAACTATGTATTACGCAAACGAAATAAAAACACTTTTCTTTCAGAATACGTCAGCCAAGCAGACGATTTTTAAGAATACGATTTGGCTGTCAGCAAGTACGGCGGCGAACAAATTGCTGGCGTTGGCTTTGGTTATTTACGCCGCGCGTGTTCTGGGAGCTGAAGGATATGGCCAGTTTACATTTGCGATAGCTCTCGTTTCTCTGTTTATGGTTTTTGCCACTTTTGGACTGCAGCCGATCGTAACGAGGGAGTTTGCTCGCGAAAAAGAAAAGAAAGAGGAATTCTACTCCATTCTTTCTTTGAAACTTGTGCTCGTTTCCTTCACTTTTCTTCTGGTGCTCGCAGTTTCTTTCTTTATTCCGCGGATCCAAGAGACACAAATTGTGATTCTGGCGCTGGCTCTTTTTTTCCTGCTTAACGGTTTTATCGGTATTTGCTACTCTTTTTTTCATGCGCGACAAAAAATGGAATATGAAGCTTGGTTCGAAACATTGCAAACTATCCTTATCGTTGCGTTGGGCTTGTTTGTTCTATTCCGCTTTCCGTCTCCCGCGAATTTAAGCTACGCCTACGTTGTTGCTGGACTCGTTGCGTTAGTCGCCATCTTAGCATTTTTCCATTTAAAGATATTTCCTTTGAAATTACAATGGGATTTTCTTGTCTGGAAGAAATTTTTGAAGATGTCGTGGCCTTTGGCTTTTATCGGGCTGTTTGGCCTCGTATACAGTTATACGGATTCCGTAATGCTTGGGTATTGGGGTATGCTGGAGGAAACAGGTTGGTATAACGCAGCCTATAAGGTCGTAACCGCGAGCCTGGTGCCCATGGGCTTGCTTGGGGCGAGTTTTTACCCGGCCTTGAGCAAGTTTTCAAAAGAGTCAAAAGAGAAGCTTCAGAGGGCATGGAACTACGAAATAGAAATTATGATTGCGATTGCCTTGCCTTTGATTATAGGAGGAATGGCGCTTGCCGCAAAAATCATTTATTCTTTATACCCGGCGGATTTTGCGCCATCGGTGCTGGCTTTCCAGATTTTAATTACTACCGCGGGCCTTATCTTCCTCTACCGTCCGCTGTATGACGTAATGATTGTATTAAACCAGCAAAGCAAAACATTTTGGATTACGATGGGGGGAGCGGCGCTTAATGTTATGCTGAATTTTATTTTTATTCCCCAGTACAGCCTGTATGGCGCAGCGGCAGCTACCGTATTTACTCATGCCTTAGTTTTGGTAAGTCTCCTTGTTTTTGTAAAAAAATTCACGGATCTTCACTTTCCTGTTGTGCGGATACTTCTCACTTTTTCCATTGCGGCTCTCGCAAGCTTTCTTATGTATGCGGGCATCCGGCAATTCGCCGGCTATGATATGAGCATATTCTTTTTGGTCCCGACTGGGGCTGCAATATATGTTTTTGCTTTCTTGCTGATTCGGAACTACTTTGCATTACGCTATCTTAAAAAAGCCTATGTCTAAAAAAGAAATTTTAGCGCTTATACCGGCCCGCGGGGGTTCCAAATCCATACCCAAAAAGAATATTGTAGATGTGGGCGGTTTTCCTTTAATCGCGTATTCCATAGCCGCGGCCAAAATGTCAAAGTATATTTCACGAATTATCGTGACCACGGATTCCGCGGAAATAGCTGCAGTCGCAAAACAGTATGGCGCCGAAGTTCCGTTTATGCGACCTGCGGAATTTGCGAGTGATACTGCGGTTGACTTTGACGTGGTAAAGCACGCTTTAGAATGGCTCAAAGAGCACGAGGGTCACGAGCCAGAATACACGGTATTTTTGCGGCCGACTACTCCTTTAAGGGAGCCCGCGGTTGTTGATCGGGCCATTGAGAATATTCTTGCGCATTCGGAGGCCACTTCATTGCGCTCGGGACACGAAATACGAGAGTCTCCCTATAAGTTGTTTGGAAAAGAAGGGGATTATTTTGTGGGATTGTTTCCCCAGGACCCAAGGCCGGAGTACTATAATTTGCCTCGCCAGTCGTTTCCGCCCGTGTACCAGCCCGACGGGTACGTGGACATTTGGAAAAGGCAAACGATTATAGAAAAAGGAGTATTGCACGGAGAAAGGATACTGGCATGTATTGTTGAAGATACAGGAGAAATAGACAATCCAAAAGACCTTGATATTATTCAGTTTCATTTAGAAAAAGATCAGTACGAAATAGTAGAGTATTTAAAAAATAATCAACAATAATATGGCGGCATTCCTTGTCAAAACAAAATACAGGCAGATAAAAACGAAAATTCCTGTTCCGCAGTCCCGTGTGCTGTTTCAAGATATGCAAAAATACGAGGTACCAGATATGCATGAGCACGAACTCCCTATTATTTGGGATAGAGTGGATGATTTTCAAGTGTATGACCGTTGGGGTAACAAATGGATAGATTTTACATCTGGTATTTTTGTGGCGAATGTCGGGCACGGCGCAAAAGAAGTAAGAGCGGCTATCCAAAAAAAGCTGGATGACGGACTGTTGCACTCTTATATTTTCCCTAATGAGTCGCGCGTGGAATTGACCAAAAAGCTATGCCAGATTACCGGCATGGATAAGGCGCTGCTTACTGTTACTGGTTCAGAGGCAAACGAGGCTGCAATGCAAACAATGCGCAGGAACAAAAAAGGAAAGATACTGGCAATACGCGGAGCTTTTTACGGAAGTACCACGGCATGTCGCGATCTTGCAAAAAATACGATTGATGAGTCTATAAGTCCGGATGCGTTTAACTCTAAAGATATCGCGGGCGTCTTTTTGCAGGTTTTCCGTGGAAGGGACGCAAACTTTATGCCATATGATTGGGTTCGAGAGTGGTGTGTATGGGCACAAAAAAATGATATTCCCATAGGATTTGATGAAATGCAGTCTGGTTTTGCCAGAACAGGTAAATTGTTTGGGCATCAACATTACGATGTTAAACCTGATTTTATAACCGTGGGCAAAGCCTTGGGAGGCGGGTTACCTATTAGCGCGTTTATAGGAACTAATAAACTGCTGGCGCACAGTAATGATCTGTGGTCTACCCATACGGCAAATCCCATGTGTTGCGCAGCCGCGGTGGCCGTATTAAAAATTATCGAGAAAAAAAAGCTGGTAGAGAAAAGCGCAAAAAGGAATGAGTGGGTAGGCAAATTGCTAAGGGAGTCGTTTCCGAACAATGAAATATACGGCAGGGGAATGATGTGGGCAATATATACAGGAGATCCAAAGATCACGCAAAAAGTTATAGGAAAATGCGCGGAGAAAGGGCTGCTTTTGGTAAGTACCCATGGCCCTGCAATTAAAATAGGACCACCGTTAACTATACCAGACGAAGCCATTCGCGAAGGAGTTCGGGTTATAAAAGAATCTTTTGAAGAAATATGATAAAAGCAGTTCGCCATTTTGGCATCGTAACAAACGATATGGAAAAAGCCCTGCACTTTTATCGCGACCTTTTAGGGTTGCAGATAAAACGTGATATGCAAGAAGAAGGGGAGTTTATCGATACCATTTTGGGCTTGAAAGGCGTGAAAGTGAGAACAGTGAAGATGGTAGCTCAAAACGGCGACACGCTAGTGGAACTTTTAGAGTATGCCTCGCACAAAGGAAAGAAGCGCGAGAATTACGAGATTTTTGATTTGGGCGCTTCGCATGTTGCCTTTACCGTGGAAAATGTGGATGAGGTATATAACAAGTTGCGGGAGAATGGTATCCGATTTACATGCCCGCCCAAAGTTTCTGTAGACGGCAAGGCAAAGGTTACCTTTTGTTTTGACCCCGACGGCGTTCCCATAGAATTAGTTGAAGAACTTCGTACGTAAAAAGCTATGCCAAAATATCTTGACGTTGTGTATAACAAGAATACGAGACCCATAACCGATTACCCTTCGCAGTTGTGCGGGTATTTGTTCGATAGATTTTCCATGAAAAAGGGAGATAGGCTTTTGGATATTGGATGCGGCAGAGGGGATTTTACCAAGGGCTTCAAGGATTTGGGTTTGGAAATTTCTGGTATAGATCGAGAGAGAGGGGATTCAGAAATGTTGCAGGGAATTGATATCAGGATATAAGAGAATCTGGAACACGACAGGTTTCCTTTTGAAGATAATAGCTTTGACGTAGTGTTCTCCAAATCCGTAATTGAACACATACGGGATCCAGAAAATTTTATGAAAGAACAGCTTCGAGTGTTAAAGCCCGGCGGCAGAGTGATAACGATGACTCCTGATTGGCAGAGCCAGATGTTTATCTTTTATGACGATTATACGCATGTTCATCCTTATACCTGTACCGGATTACGCGATATGTTCGCAATGTACGGTTTTAAAGAAGCTCACGCGGAACTTTTTTACCAGTTGCCTATTGTATGGAAATACCCTGCGATAAAAATAATATGCAAGGGATTGCAGATGCTTGGACCGGTAAAGAAAATTGAGAAGAATAAGTTTTTGCGATGGTCGCGCGAGCTAATGATTTTGGCTAACGCGACAAAATAATCATATGATTAATTTCCATCCTATAGGAATAATGCAGGGTCGCTTGGTTCTCCCCAAAGGCCGAGGGATTCAGTTTTTCCCGTTTGAAGAATGGAAGGAAGAATTTAAAACGGCAGCCCGCATAGGAATTCAGGAAATTGATTTTATTTTTGACATGGATAGGTATCAGGAAAACCCATTGTGGACCAAAGAGGGAATTCAGGAAATCCAAGAGGCAATGGCAGAGACCGGCGTAAAAGTGCGGCATATTTGCGCGGATTTTTTTATGCGCAGGCCCTTCTTTCGGGTTTCAGAACAGGAGCGCAAAGAGAACATAGAAATTCTCCACAAGCTTTTGGAAGCAGCAAAGCAGATTGGCGCAATAAATATTGAAATTCCCCTCGTGGATAACTCTTCTGCAAAAACAGAAGAGGAGAAAGATCTGCTGGTGCGTTCTTTGCAAGAATGTTTGCGAAAAGCAAAAGAGCTTGGGGTAACGATAAGTCTGGAGGCCGATCTACCTCCAAAAGAGTTATTGGAGCTAGTGGAGCGGTTTGGAGACCCGTTTTTAAAGATTACGTATGACAGTGGCAACAGTTCTTCTTTGGGGTATGACGCTTACGAGGAAATAAGCACCTACGGGCAGTATCTGTCGAATGTGCATATTAAAGATCGCGTGCTGGGCGGCACAACGGTTCCTTTAGGTACTGGGGATGCCAATTTTGAAGGGCTGTTTAAAGGATTAAAAGAGCAAGAATATCAGGGTAGCTATACCTTGCAGGCAGCGCGCCAGGAAGACGGCAAGGAGGCAGAAACCATTATGTCTTACGTTGAATTTGTTCGGGAATATGAGAAAAAGTTCCTCTTGTAAAATACATATACTTTACTTATAGTGTATAGTATGGTACAGGATAAATAAACTATATTTTGTTTTCATCCCTATGAAAAAGATTGAAGCGATACAGATTTTACAAAAAAACCATAAGCGAATTTTTCATACTTCCGACTTAGGGAAACTTTTTTCTGCGGAGAATACCAATACTCTCAATAAACAGATAAAAGGGTTAATTGAGGCAGGTGTGTTAACGAGGATCATAAAAGGTTTTTACTACCTAACTTCAAACAAACCCACTGACTTTGAGTTGGCTAACATACTTTATCGGCCCTCGTACATATCTTTGGAATCCGCTTTGAACTACTATGGCATTTTGGTACAGTCTCCTCAGCAGATTACCTCGGTTACAACGAAACTTACGAGGACTATCGAAAACGCAGGGAAGGTGTTTTCCTATTCTCACCTTACCCAAAAGTATTTTAACGGTTACCAAACAGTTGACGGTTTTTTAATTGCCATCCCCGAAAAGGCGCTGGTTGACACCATGTTTTTCTGTGCGCTCGGCAAGACCTCGTTTCCTGCAGGGGAGCTACACATGCAATCAATTGACAAGGGTAAGGCCAGGGGAATTGCTGATCGGATTGACAATAAAGTGTTCAAAAAATATTTTGCGTCTATTCGCTTATGATTTCCAGAGAACAAATTCAAGAATTTTCCAAGCGTCTCGCTATTGATGAATTCACGGTTATTCGCGAGTATATTCAGATTGTCTTTTTAAGCATTCTCTACAGCGCGAAAGAAAGCCAGAAGATCTATTTTAAGGGGGGTACGGCTATTCGGCTTCTTTTGCGATCAGGACGCTTTTCCGAAGATTTGGACTTCACGGCCGAACTTGGCGCCACGGAATTAGATGAGATAGTGAGCGGCACCGTCAAGAAAGTTAGCTTCGTAGTTCCCGGGCTAACGTTAAAGCGGACAAGCGAAGGTCGATGCTCTTATATTTTATATTATCAAACGGAAGACATGAAGCATCCGCTTACGATTGACGTGGATTTCTCTTTGCGCGAACATCCCGAGACCTCCCATGTAACTGTGCTGGAAACAGATTTTCCGGTTGCTCCTCAGCCGATCATAAAGCATTTAGATTGGCCAGAAGTACTTGCGGAAAAAATAAGAGCTTTCTTAACTCGTCCAAAGGATCACAAGAGGGGGCGGGATATATACGATCTTTGGTTTCTCCTTTCAAAGGGTGTAGATCTCGATTGGAAGATGGTTAATCGGAAAACAAGCATGTACGATATAAAAACATCGTCCGAGGATCTTTTAAAGAAAGTTGGTGAGTTTGATGCCGGAAAACTGAAAAATGATCTCGGCAAATTCTTGCCTGTGCATGACCGCGCGCTTATTGAACACCTGAAAGAATTAACAACAAAACAAATTGTTTCAAGGGAAAGTTTTACTATCAGGACAAGTGAAAATATTGAGTATTCAAAAGTTCCGGGTTTTTTACTGCCGTCAAGAGCAGAACATACAATGGATACGAAGAGGATGTTCATTGTCTCGCTGGAACGTCAAGATGAGAATAGCATCAAGGCGAATCTTCAAAATGAACAAGGAAATTCGGGTAGCGGATATATTCGGGCCCGGACGAAAAATGGCGTTCGGGAGCTGGATGTCATTGAGGTTGATGCGAGTCTATTGAAAGGTCAGTCTTACGATGACCTGCTTTCTTATCAATTTACAAGCTGAACAAATCAAAACACATGGAACAGGCAAAAACAATTCAAGAACAATTTTCCTTGGAAGGGAAGGTGTGTGTTATTACGGGAGCAGAAGGGTTTTTGGGGAAGCATTATATGGAGGCAATCAAGCAGGCAGGAGGGATCCCGGTGGGTCTCGATAGCGCGGGTAAACCCGACTTTCAGGTGGACATTACCAATGAAGAAGCGGCGCGCGACGTAGTGGAAAAAATTGTGGCAAAGCACGGAAAGATTGATGTGTTAATTAACAATGCCGCAATGAACCCGGCAGTAGGGGATAAAAACTCCGAAAAACTATTTGCCGCGGTTGATGATTACCCTTTGGAACTTTGGAAAAAAGAGTTAGACGTAAATTTAACAGGTATGTTTATTTGTTGCAAAGCGGTGGTGCCCATAATGAAAAAACAGGCTACGGGTGGCGTAATAGTTAATGTTGCCTCTGAAGTTTCAGTAATTGCTCATGACCACCGGGTGTATAACACGTCAGGCAAGTATAAATCACCAGCGTATGTTACGACAAAAACCGGAGTGGTGGGCTTGACCCGTTCATTGGCGGCCCAACTCGGCCAGTACAATATTCGGGTGAACGCGTTTTCGCCGGGCGGCGTGGAAAATCCCCAAATGCCAAAAGATTTCGTGGAACGGTTTGGGTCTGCCAATATGCTAGGAAGAATGGCGCAGCCAGATGAGTATAACGCTGCAATGATATTTTTGTGTTCTGACGCTTCTTCTTTCATGACCGGGCATAACTTGGTTGTCGACGGCGGGAAAAGCGCCTGGTAATAATAAACTTTAAAGAAAATATATGGAAAGAAAAAAAGTAACTATAACAAACAAGACAATAGGGGATGGGGAGCAGATTTTTATAGTCGCTGAAATCGGCATTAACCACAACGGGAGCTTAGACACGGCAAAGCAGTTGGTTGATGTGGCAGTGGATGCCGGGTGCGACGCGGTAAAGTTCCAGAAACGGACCATTGAGGTCGTGTACACCCCAGAGGAACTGGCGCGGCCCAGAGAAAGCGCGTTTGGCGACACCAACGGGGATTTAAAGCGCGGGCTTGAGTTTGGCGAAAAAGAATACCAAGAAATTGACAGATATTGCAAAGAAAAGGGGATTTTGTGGTTTGCCTCCCCGTGGGACGAGGGCAGTGCGGATTTTCTTGCGAAATTCGACATTCCGTGTTATAAAATAGCTTCAGCATCCCTTACCGATGACAACCTTTTAAGGCATGTAATGTCCAAGGGAAAGCCGGTTATCCTGTCTACGGGCATGAGCACGGTAGAGCAAATTAAGCATGCAGTGGAGGTATTGGGGGAAGATGATCTGGTCATTCTCCATTGCACTTCTACTTATCCCGGAGCGGATGAAGAGCTTAATTTAAAGGTAATTCCCTGGCTCAAAGAGCAGTTCTCCTGTCCTATTGGGTATTCCGGTCACGAGGTGGGAGTATATTCCTCGCTGGTGGCTGCGGTGCTAGGCGCCTGCGTGGTGGAAAGGCATATTACGATTGATAGGGCAATGTGGGGATCGGATCAAGCGGCGTCCTTGGAACCGCAAGGGATTCAGCGATTAGTAAGAGACGTTCGGGCGATTCCGGTGTGGCTGGGCGACGGGAAAAAGCGGGTATTTGAAAGCGAACTTCCCATATTAGAAAAACTCCGGCGAGTAAAGTAGTTATGCAAAATATCATTCAAAACCATATCCAAAGCCATTTAGACATTGCACGCAAGTTTGAGGCGGAAACGCCCGACATAGAAAGCGCGGCCCGACTTATTATTGGAGCGTTGCAGGCCGGCAATAAGCTTTTGGTTGCGGGGAACGGGGGTTCGGTTGCTGACGCCCACCATTTTGCAGCCGAGCTTGTGGGAAGATTTAAAAAAGAGCGCCGCGCGCTGCCCGCTATTTCGCTTGACGCCAATCCTTCCGCGGTTACCGCAATTTCCAACGATTATGCGTTTGAAAAAGTATTTGCTCGGCAGCTTGAAGCTTTTGCGAAACCCGGCGACGTATTTTTTGGCATAAGCACGTCGGGAAATTCCGCAAACATTATAGAAGCAATAAAGTCGGCAAAGGCCATGGGATGCAAGACAATAGGCTTAACTGGACAAACAGGCGGAAAAATGATGGAGGTGTGTGATTTTGTTATTAATATCCCTTCTGAAGAAACGCCGCGCGTGCAAGAAATGCACACATTGGTTATCCACACCCTATCTGACTTAATTGAAGATGCGGTGTCTTCTTTGTAATGGCTAAAGTTCTTTTTTTATCAACAAACGCCGCCACATTTCGGGCTACGTTTATCGGATATCTCCACGAAGTTGCTCAACGGCATGAGGTTGTGTTGCTCACCGAACAGATTGATGAGCAAAGCACGAAAATTCTTCAGAATAGAAAACTATTTCCGGGTTTACAAGAGATTATGTTTTTTGAATCACCTTTTCACGGCAACATCTTTAACAAGAACTATCGGCTCTACCATGTCCTCAAACACATAATCCAGAGTTTTGAGCCAGACATAGCTGTTGCTCATTCTGATATATGGCCAGCTGAGATGTACTTCATGAGATTAGCCAAAAGAACAGGATCCGCAACTGTTGCCTTGCAGTCCGGATTTAAAATTGCAGAGCAAAAGCGGCTCCTGCAGTGGTCGTGCCTTATGAACGCGTACAACAGAATGCCGCGATTTTTGCCCTTCGGACTAAAGATGGTTCTTGTAAGGTTTAAGAAATGGGTAGGGCATGTGTTGTATCACTGGATTCTTCCTTTGTCGGTGGGGGAGGCGCCTTTCAAGGGGAAAACAAGTTTTTTATTCTGGCATGAGAGTTCCGGGTTGCGCGATGCTGATTATGCTACTGTATTTTCAAAACGCGATCATGAGATATGCGTAAAGGATGGCGTTCCGCCAGAAAAAGTATTCATTATCGGCCATCCATTAGAGTACAAATCCACAAGGAGTTTTTTTGATGATGTCTATTTCGCAAAAAAAGGGAAACAGGAGAATCAAAAAATCGTAACGGTCATGTGGCCTTTAGAGCCGGGGGGATTTGAAGAGGTAAATTATAAGGAAATTTCGCCAGAGCGCATGCAAGAAAAGAGGATGCGTGCGGTGAGGCTGATAGCCCAAAAACTTCCAGATTGGAAGATTTTCATAAAATCCCACCCTACTCTCCAGGATGTTTTAGGGATAAAAAAGCTCCTGGGACAGGTTTCCGCAAATGTCGTTGTTGTTGATCCTAAAGAACCGGCTGATGCGTATATTGAAAAGAGCAGGGTAGTAATGGGGTTGCCCCCTCCTAGCACTACGCTTTTTACCGCCTCCAAACAGAATCCGGAGATAATCATTCTTTCTTTAAATCTTTGGAATGAATTTTTAGGAGACAGCTACAAAGAATTCGAAGGTATTGAATACATTGATACAGAAGAGAAGTTTACGCGTATCTTAGATGCCATTCGCGAAGGGAGGTACGAGAAAAAACAAAGCAGTAGTTCAACCTTTGATTTTTCAGACGCGAATGAACTCATAGAATATATATATGCCAAACGTATACGTTGACCCAACATCTCCCGTGCATTTGAATAACGTTCTCTTTGAGAAAAGCGAAAGGTATAATCAGAATAATTGCCGCGAACCTTTTCAATTTCTCAAAGAGCGGGGAATCCAGCATAACTTGCATTTTCAGACCATTGATTTTTGGGCGCCGGAGAAAGCAGAAAGCACAGACATATATCTTTCGTTCGACCATAAAATTCTCGCGAGAAAATTGTACTGGAGAATGCGGAGTAAAAAATATCCAATTGTAGACATGAAAAAATTCGCAAAACGGGTATTGTTTCAATTTGAGCCGCCCTTGGTGATACCCGAAATTCGTTATGTTACATCAAAGATGCCTAAATTCTATGATTCAGTCTTCTTTACATGGAAAACCGGCAATCCGAATATCCGTTTGTTCTTTACGCCTTTACCCATACCAAGACAGGGCATTTTTCCGGAATACTGGGCAAATACAAACCGAAAATTTCTTTGTTTGATACATTCCAACAGGAAAACTCTGTTCCGTTACAAAGAGCTTTTGACAGCAAGGGTGCGCGCCATACTCTTTTTCGCAAAGACCAACGAGATTGATCTGTATGGATTTGGATGGGATGAGCGCCCTTTATTTCCCTATTGGTTTGCCAGAAAGAATATTGCGAGGGTATATAAAGGTTCGGTGCAGGACAAATATAGGGTATTGAGTGACTACACTTTTGGGTTTGCGTTTGAAAATTGTGAATTGCCGGGTTATATCACAGACAAGATATTCGACTGCATGTACGCGGGGACAATTCCCATATATTTGGGAGCTCCGGATATTGAAGAATATATTCCAAAAAGCTGTTTTGTTGACGTGCGGGATTTTCAGAGTTACGATGACTTGTCCAAGTTTCTGAAATCTTTATCGGAACAAGACATAGAAACCTATAGAGAAAACGGTCGCCAATTTTTAGAATCAGAACAAGCAAAACCTTTTGGTAAAGAACATTTTACCCAATTGGTTTTGAACGCAATATGGAAAAACCAATAGTAGTATATACATACGGAGTATTTGACTTATTGCACGTGGGCCATGTGCAGCTTTTGCGCGAAGCAAAAGAATTGGGCGGTAAACTGATTGTTGGGGTTTATACGGACGAAGCCGCAGAAGGGTTTAAACGACGGCCCATTATCGCGCAAGAGCACCGAGCGGAATTATTACAAGCGCTTGGATTTGTTGACGAAACTGTTTACCAGGAGGAATTTTTGCCGGACACAAACCTGCGCAAAATTCGCCCGCATATTTTAGCAAAAGGCCCCGGAGCTTCGTGGGAAGAGGGAAAAACACCTCCTGGCATGGAGGTGATGGCAGGGCTTGGGGGCAAGGTAGTATTTTTGAAGTATCACGACGGCATTTCAACCTCGCAGATTATTACCAGGTGCAAAGAGTGTTAGCTGCGATAGGGGAGAAAGACAACGCCGTGAAGCTCGAGGATTTCTATTCCGAGTTCTTTGCTTTTCTGCCGGGTGAGCTCAATTAAGCTTTGGAATTTTTCCGTGTCGCGGTCAACATCAAGATAAAGATCTTCTTTGTCGAACATGATATATTTGTTCTGAATTCGCTCGACAATTTTCTCCAAATTATTAATGCCAAGTTCAGTTTCAATTTTCGGCACTATGCCAATAGAGGAGGGAAGTTGTTCTTTGATGCGGAAGATATCCTCCGGGTCTTCGACATTAGATACCGCAAAATGCTTAATATGCGGAAATTGGTGCGCGGTCGCAATAGTATCCTCAAGACTAATAACTGGCGTGGGCGGCTTTGTTCTCCCCCGTGGGTAGTCTAAATACACGTCGTGCGTAACCCTGTTTAAGACTTCGTGAAGCTCCGGGAGTGTGTTGATCCACGCGACATTCACGCGCATCACCGCATGTTCTGGGAAAGGAATATCTGTTTTGTCGAATAAATGGTTCGAGATAATAAGCATACCTGTAAAGAATACACTATTTCTGCAGGAATTGCAACTTGACTTTTTTACGCTTGATGTGGCGTATGTTCTCGGAGAGGGGCCAGATGAAGAAAGGGTTGCTTCGCTATTGAGTTCTCCGTCAGCTATTCGACAGCTTGAGGGCGAGCGGGCTGCCATCCTCCGCGATGCGTACATCAACAGCGTACTCGCGGCACAATACTTTGCAGAGCTGCAAGACGCAACCGCCAACCACACACGAGGAGGTATAAGGCTTGCCCGGGCCGTGCACGAGGCGTACCCGGACGTGCCCATTGTGGGATACTCTCGGAAGACCCCGGAAACAAGCTCCCTTGTATATTTATGGGCTGCCGAAGCCGTCGGATTTTTTAGGAAACCAAATGACTTGTTTTCGTGGGAGGCAACAGAAAGCCTTACAATAACGGAGGCCCGTGGATTTGTCGAAGATTGGGCGCACATCCTGGACTTGGGCGCAGCGCACAGGAAGGTGCTGCGAGACTCTTGCAGGGAGAGCGCAAAATCTCTGCTGGAACGACCAGGGATCTGGAGAGAACAGGCAATCCGGGAAGGGCTCCAAGACTTTCTTCCGTCCTTGCGCCGACCATGAGGAAGGTGTCTATGAAAAGATTGTTGTGGAGGTTATTTCCTCGAAAGACGGAAAGTCTGGAGGAGTTTATCGAGCTCCTTCAACGGCACGATTGCGTCTCTATTCGAACAAAAACATCTTGCCGCCGCCTTTTCCTTAGCGAAGCAAGTAATAAGGTGACGGTGAGGGGAACTCTGCAGCTTCAAGCAAACTTGCCAAGACTTCGGCCTATCCGGTATGAGGAGTCCAGAGAGGAGGTCTCGTACTGGAACCACAGCATTGTTAGTGGAGTAGAGGCTCGCGTTAGGGCTTCCCTAAAGGGACGCCAAGAGGAGTGCCTTTCTCTTATTAAAAACCATTTTCCCGGCATTGAGGTTTGGAAATTCTGAAATCTCCCGAGGCAAAAATTAAGCTCCGCGTCTTTCGACCGGAGCTTTTACTTTATTGAACATATCTAAGGAAGCATACAAAGTCCTTTGTTGACTTTTCGCTCTCTGTACGCAAGAATAACAATTGAAGAACTTGTATGATTGCCTATGGAAAAGATAAAGCTTGTGTCTATTAACATTGAGTTAGATAAACATTTGGATTTGGTGCGGGAGTTTTTGAAAAAAGAACAGCCAGATGTGGTGTGCATGCAAGAGGTATATAAGCAAGACTTGCAAGATTTTGGAGAACGGTTGGCCATGCAGGCAGTATTTGGGCACATGAGTAATATAGGGCATATAGACTATAACAAAGCACCGCGTGATCCCTATGGAGTGGGAATACTTTCTGCCTTGCCTGTGCAAAAAGCTTGGGTGGAGTATTATGCGGGAGGCGCGAAAGAAGCAAAAACCCGTATATTCCAAGAAAATTCCAGAAACGATCCACATCCGCTTATGCTGGTAACCGTGCAAAAGGGAAATGTATCCCTTACGTTTGGTACCACACATTTTACCTGGACTCCCGATGGTAATCCAGACGACTTGCAACGAAGAGATTTAAAAAATTTACTTGGCATTCTTACAGAAATTTCAGAAATTATATTGTGTGGCGATTTCAATGCTCCGCGCGGCAGAGAAGTATTTGATATCCTGGCCAAATTATACAAAGATAATATTCCTTTAAGTTATACTACCAGTATTGACGCAAACCTGCACCGTGACAAAGAGAATATGTGCGGTAAACCTTTAATGGTAGACGGGCTGTTTACCACGCCAGAATATCAGTGTTCGAATGTACGCTTGCAAAACGGTGTAAGCGACCACATGGCCATTGTGGCCGAAATCTCCAAATCGGGTTGAAAAAGAGGGAGGTTTATGGTATGGTGAGCTCTATGGAAACTGGCCACCGCGATGGGGCGATAATACTATGATGAAAGTTGCTGTTACTGGAGCTACGGGTTTTCTTGGGAAACAACTTGTAAGAAGATTGGCGGCAGAGCATTATGATGTAAGGGCCTTAGTGTATGAAAAAGGCTCTTCTCTAGGGGAAGAGACGCTTGGTTTAGAGGTAGTGCGAGGCGATTTGCTGAAAAAAGAAACCCTCAATGCCTTTTTAAAAGATGTAGATTTAGTGGTTCATTTAGCGGGAGTTTTCTATCCGCCGCTCGAGGATTTGATGAAATATAACGTAATGACTACCGCAAATTTACTGGAAGCATGCGCCCGCCACAAAATTAGAAAGGTTATCTTTGCTTCTTCTGCGGAGGTGTATGGCAAATCTTCGGAGAAAAGGCCCTCAAAAGAAACCGATGAGCTTCATCCCGCCAGTCTTTATAGTTTGACAAAAAAAATCTCCGAGGATCTGTTTACGTATTACGATGATAACTTTGGTATAAAGTACGTTATCCTACGATTTTCTACGATGTACGGCCCAGAGAATAATAAGGGCGCAGTGTCTGCTTTTCTAGACTCTATTGGAAGAAAGAATGAACTTACAATCTATGGAGACGGTACTCAGGCAAGGGATTTCCTTTTCGTTTCAGACGCCGTATGTGGTATTCTACAAGCAATGAGAAAACACGGCTTCAAAAAGAGCGCAATTTTCAATATTGGAAACGGGGAGTTAACTACCATTGAGCAATTAGCAAGAACAATAGAAAAGCTGCTTGGGAGAAAGATACAAGTTATATACAAACCCGAACACAATGATTTCACGCAAACTATTTTTGGGGACACTAAAAAAGCTAAAGAAAAGCTGGGTTGGAAACCCAAAATCTCCTTAGAGGATGGGATAAAAATAACAATGAAATCTTAACACTTATGAAAATTTCTTATGCACACGCGACATTCGGGGATGAGGAGAGAAACGCAGTGCAGAAAGCATTGAGAACAAGCTGGATAGTCCCTGGAAAGTACGTCCGAAAGTTTGAAGAAGAGACAGCTAAAACGTTTGGGAAGAAATATGGCGTTATGGTTAACTCCGGATCATCGGCGAACTTTTTATCCTTGTATGTTACCGGAGACGCTCATACGGAAGTTATAACACCAGCTTTGACGCTTGGGGGAGTTGTTTTCCCCATCTGGCAGGCTAGGATGAAGACTCGACTTCTTGATGCTGAACTCGATACTCTGCAAATTGACGTGGATGCGGTTGCGGGTGTGCTTAAAAAGAATCCTCGCCAAAAGCGCATTTTGCTCATTCCAGCCCTTATGGGGAACTTACCATCTCTCGACGAGTTGCGGCAGTTGAGTAAAAAGTATAGAGTACCGTTTATTCTCGATTCCTGCGATACTACAGGGGCTACTTGGAGAGGAAAACCGATTGGAGTATACGCCGATATCGTTACTACATCTTTTTACGGCTCCCATATCATTACAGCTGCTGGAGGCGGCGGTATGGCAATGTGCGATAATCAGAAAACATACGAAAGGCTTTTGGTATTGCGAAATTGGGGACGTTCCTCGGTGCTTCACAAAGAATCAGAGGGTTTGCAAGATAGATTTAGTTCTAAAATCGATGGCATACCCTATGATTCAAAGTTTATTTTTCTGGAAAAAGGGTTTAATTTTCAGCCGATAGAAGTTCAAGGTGCCTTTGGTTTGGTTCAACTAAGAAAACTCAAACATTTTATGGAGCGCCGCATTTTCAACTTCACAAGGCTCTATGAGTATTTTGAAGAGAAAGATTTCTTTCTTGTGCCTCGTCAATATCCCGAGGCGTATACGAGTTGGCTTGCTTATCCGGTAATCTTTGCGCCAAACTGTCCATTCTCTCGCAAGGAACTCGTTATTTTTTTAGAGCAGAAGGGTATCCAGACGAGGCCAATCTTTGGGGGAAATATATCGCGGCAGCCTGCGTTTAAGCGAAAAAATCCGGCGCAATTCAAGAATGCGGATTATCTTATGAAAAACGCTTTTGTGATTGGTTGTCATCAACAACTTGGTCCAAAACATCTTACCTATATCTTTAAAACATTTGATGCGTTCCTAAAGAAATACAGCACATAGAAAAAACATATGAGTAAGAAATTATCCGTAGCAATTCCCACCTATAATAGAGTGGTGTATTTAAAAGAATGTATCCAGAGTGTTTTGAACCAGACGTTTGAAGATTTTTCTGTGTTTGTATTCGACAATGCTTCAGATGAATCGGTTGAGGAAGAACTGAAAAAATTTGCGGACGACAGAATACACTTCATTCGCAACGACAAGAACGCAGGAGAAGAAGGGCACTTAAATCGTATTTTAGGTTACCCATTTGAATCAGAATATCTTGTGATGTTTCACGACGACGACGCAATGCACCCAAAAATGCTTGAGATGGAAACTTCTTTTTTGGACGCGCATAACGATGCTGTATTTGTGGGCACAGACTTCAAAAGGGTTTTTGCCAAAGACCTTCATGTTTTTGCGGACATTGCTGAAGAAGCGGTGCGGTATGCCGTGTATAAGGATAGCACTGCTTTTGTTAGAGCAGAGATGTCGTGGGTGCGCTGTTCGTTTAGTTCAGTAATGTACTGCGTGAAAGCTATCGGAGATGCTCGCATGAACCCCAAGAGATTTTCAGATTTCGCCGATATAGCATTGCTCGCTGAAATATCCAGAAAAGGAGTCACTGCATTCATTGAAGTCCCCCTTATGAATTATCGCATTCATGCTGGGCAGTATTCAGAGCTCCAGAAAGAAGGGTATGAGCAAGGAGCATTAGAACTCCTTTCTTTTTTTCGCGAAAGTTTTCCTGCTGTATTATCTCGAGAAGACGATAAACTCTTCCGCTCCTATTCGCTTAATTTTCTCTTTCGAACATACGCCCATATGGGAAAAAGCTTTTTTGCCTTTCTCAAGTTTTTCCAAAAATGCCGCCAGCAAAAAGTTATTGCCTGGAGTGATATTCGCCATATCGATAGGCGAGGCGCTGTTTCTCTCTCCAGCATTATATTGGGAAATAGAAAAGTAATTGACATTGCAAGATGGTTGAGAAATCGGTTTCGGTCATAGTTCCTTGCCTCAACGAGGAGCGGCGTATCGCAGAGTGTTTGCAGTCGATTACTGCGCAAGATTATCCCAAAGACTTGGTGGAGGTTTTGGTTGTGGACGGAATGTCTCGAGATAAAACAAGAGAAATCATACAAAAATTCAAAATTCAAAATTCAAAATTCAAAATTGAACTTTTAGATAATCCAAAAATAACGACGCCCTCTGCAATGAATCTTGGAATCAAGAAGGCGAAAGGGGATATTATTATCAAAATGGATGCCCATAGTGTGTATAACAAAGACTATATTTCAAAATGCGTGCTGCATTTGGAAGAGTCGGGGGTTGACAATGTGGGCGGGGTGTTAGAAAGCGTAGCGGCAGAAAATACGCTTGTCGCTAAAGCCATTGCGCTGTGTTTGTCGCATGTGTTTGGGGCTGGCGGGTCGCATTTTCGCACGGGAGCCGCAGAACCCATGGAAGTGGATACCGTGGCTTTTGGCTGCTGGAATAAAGAGGTGTTTGAAAAGATAGGCCTGTTTAACGAAAAAATGACAAAAATAGAAGACCTGGAGTTTAATTACAGGCTGCGCGCGGCAGGCGGAAAAATAATGCTGTTCCCCGACATTAAAGCTTTGTACTATCCTTCGTCCACCACGCTGGGCAGTTTCTTCTTACACAACTTTGACGACGGCATTTGGGCAACCTATCCCTTAAAATACGGGTTTACCGTTTCGCTTCGACATCTTATCCCGCTGACATTTGTTTTTACGCTGCCTTTGAGCATTTGGTTGTATATCCCAGTTTCCTTGTTTTTCTCCTTAAAAATTGCAACAATAGAAAACGATATTCGCTTATTGCTTATTATGCCCTTTGTATTTGCGGCCCGCCATGTTGGGTACGGCCTAGGTTCTTTAGTCGGCATAGCAAAGGCATTAATTTCATAATGTATGACTACACAAGAATTACGAGAACGGCTTGATTTCTTAAATAAAAAAACAAACACAGAGTGGGTTGCGTCTTTAGACGAGCGTAAGAAACAAGAGCTGGAGTTCCATAATATAGATAAAGATAAAACACTGGGGGAAGACGAACGTGAAAAACTTCACGCGAACAGAAAGTTTTATACTACAACGCAGGTTAGTAACGACTATGTACAAAATTGGATAGCGACTCATGCCAAGGGTAAAGTTTTTCTTGATTACGCATGTGGCGACGGCCTGAACGCGGTAGCTGCGGCAAAAGCCGGAGCCGAACTTGCTATAGGGTTAGATATTAGCGACGTCTCGGTGGAAAACGGACGGCGGCTTGCCGCGCAAGAAGGAGTATCCGCCAATTCGTTTTTCCTGCAGGGGGATTGCGAGAACACCGGACTTCCCGACAATTGTATTGACGCTTGTATTTGTTCTGGAATGCTGCATCACTTGGACTTAAGTTATGCGTTTTACGAATTACGAAGAATTTTAAAGCCAGGCGGAGTAATATTGGCAGTTGAGGCGTTAGATTGCAACCCCGCTATTAAGGCGTATCGTATGCTTACTCCACATCTGCGCACCGACTGGGAAAAGGCGCATATCCTTTCTTATAAAGAGGTTTCTTTCGCTAAAAGATTTTTTGATGTTAAGGAGATTAAACATTGGCATTTATTTTCTATTGCCGCAGCATACGTGCCTTCAGCTTTGCCTTTCTTGAACTCGTTAGACAAATTCGTTCTCAACCTGCCTTTTATCAAACTGATGTCTTGGATGTTTACCTTTGAGCTGCACAAAAAGTAGAAATTTGACTTCTGCCCTTTTTTGTGCTTCTATAGGTATACAAATCTGTTTTGGGAGGAAAGGATGTTGTTTGGAAGGAAAAGATAGCATAAAGTATATTATTTCCATTTTATTTCGTTGTTTGCCTTTCCCTTTTTAAGCTTGCCAGGCGGCAAATTTGTGCTAGAATTGGAGCAACACATTGACCGGTTCCTTTTCCAGCTCCCCTTTTTGAAAAAATACGCCTTTAAAGTGGTATTTGTGTGCAAGAATCCCCGAAATGACAAAAAGATTGTTTGACATTATAGCTGTTTTGGTGGGGCTTATTCTAACGGCTCCCTTTTTTCTTTTTATAGCAATTGCCATAAAACTGGATTCGCCGGGGCCGGTGCTGTATAGCGGGGTGCGTGTGGGGAAAAACGGTAAGCAGTTTCGCATGCACAAGTTCCGCAGCATGGTGCAGAATGCCGACCAAATAGGAGGTCCCTCCACCGCGGGCGACGATTCGCGCCTAACGCACGCGGGAAAGTTTTTAAAAAAGTTCCAGTTAGACGAACTGCCCCAGTTATTCAATGTATTAAAGGGCGAGATGAGTTTGGTAGGCCCAAGGCCCGAGGTGCCTTCTGAAATCGATTCTCTTGACACAAAAACCAGAGAAATGCTTTTAAGCGTTAAACCTGGTATAACAAGTTTAGCCACACTAGCCAATCCTCACGAGGGAGAAATTTTGAAGGGTAGTACAGACCCTCATAAAACCTATGTCGAAAAAATTAAACCAGAGAAAATTAGATTGAATTTAGAATATGTAAGAAGAAAATCTTTCTGGTTAGATATGAAAATTATAATAAAAACTTTCTTCGTTGCGGTTTTCCGATGACAATCAGTGAATACAAAAGAATAGCGAATGCGGCAAGGATAAGAGTTCTTGAGATGATTTACAAGGCGCAGACCTCACACGTCGGATCAAATCTATCATGCATAGATATTCTTTCGGTATTGTATATGGGCGTGGCGCAACATTTGGACAGCGAGCTTCGGCAAGAACGGGATAGAGTTATAGCTTCAAAGGGCTGGGTGGCGGCCTCTGTGTATTATTTTTTGGCAGAAAAAGGAATTATTCCAAAAGAAGATTTGGAAACGTATTGTATGCCGGGCTCCAAATATATTGGTTTAGCCGAACCCTATGTGAGAGGAATCGAGGCCGCGGGCGGGGCAATGGGCCATGGTTTGCCTATGGGATGCGGCATGGCGTTTGGTGCAAGACGAGCAGGGGAACCATGGCATACGTATGTGTTAATGTCGGACGGCGAAATGGATTCTGGTACTACGTGGGAGTCTGCGTTACTGGCTGCTCACCATAAGCTAGATAACCTTACTGTGATAATAGACTACAATAAATGGCAGGCAATTGGCAGGACAAACGAGGTTTTGAATTTGGAGCCGTTAAAAGACAAATGGCAGGCGTTTGGCTGGGAGGTATTGGAAATTGACGGCCATGATTATGGTCAAATTGAGAATGCTTTACAGCATCGGGTAAAAGACAAACCCGTTGCCGTTATTGCCCATACCACAAAGGGTAAAGGAATTTCTGAAATGGAAGACAAAATTGAATGGCACTATCGTAATATCCCTGACGATGTATACCAGCGAGCAATGGAAGAACTAAACCGCGCAGTATGACAAATACACGGCAAATTTTTATCGAAACGCTTACGGAGCTGGCAGAGAAAGATCCAAGGATTATTTTAATCGTCGGAGACGTCGGATTTTCTTATATTGAGGAATTCGGGAAGCAATTCCCTAACCAATTTCTCAATGCTGGTGTTACCGAG
Source organism: Minisyncoccota bacterium (assembly GCA_036397395.1). Classification (GTDB taxonomy): domain Bacteria; phylum Patescibacteriota; class Minisyncoccia; order Minisyncoccales; family UBA10102; genus DASRUP01. The sequence goes on along the minus strand of DASWIZ010000028.1, from coordinate 5,887 downwards.
CAGTCGTTTATGGGCATGGCCGCTGGTTTGGCTTTGGCAAACTGGAAACCATATGTGTACAGTATGATTCCGTTTGTTACTATGCGGAATTACGAGCAATTGCGAAACGACGTGTGCTACCACAACGCAAACGTAAAAGTTATCGGCGTGCAAGGCAGCACTCACTACCGTTTCTTGGGTATGTCTCACAATCTCCAGGGACCCGAGAATGAAGAAGACTTGTTGAAGAACCTTCCTAATCTACAGCGCTTTTACCCGGAAAGTGAGGAAGAGGTAAGGCATGTAGTTTTACACTCGTATGAAAATGGCAAGCCTACTTATATGCGTTTATGAAGTACTACGAGAAGTACACAGAGGATAGAACGTGCGAACATTGCGGGGTTATTTTCAGAGCATATATCTACAACATCAAACGTGGTTGGGGACGATACTGTTCGACAAGCTGTAGCAAGAAAGGAAATACAAACCGTACAGGCCAAACATTTACAAAAGAACAGAGAGAAAGAATTAGTAAAACACTTAAGGGCCAGTATTCATCAGGAAAGTTGATAAGTCCTTTTGCAAAAATGCCGGTTCAATATGGCGAAAACGCTCCTAATTGGCGTGGTGGAGCAACACTCAAAGGATCCGGTATTAGAATGAGCTTTAAGTATAAAAAATGGCGATATGCAGTATTGGAACGAGATGGATATCGATGTGTTGTTTGTGGGGTAAATGATGGGAAATTGCAGGCAGATCACATCAAGTCTTTTTCAAAATTTCCAGAGTTGCGATTTGATATCGCGAATGGTCGTACACTTTGTATCCCTTGCCACAGAAAAACGGAAAATTACGGTGCGAGATCTAATAATTATAAACCAAACAAAAATAGCTTGCCATCTACACCTCCGAACTTGAAGACGTCCGCAACGTAATTCTCGAAACCTACCAATCCCCAAATCCTTTTTGAATCCGCGGGGGCTTAGGTTTCCTTTTGGTTACGAGTTCAGGTATTGCAGGAGGTCTTTGTGCAACACTGGATTTGCGGCCAAGATAGACGGTTCATCAATCGTCCATGGCCGGCCGTCGATGGTGGTGACCACGGCACCGGCGCCCTGCAGAATTGGTACTGCAGCAGCCATATCTTCGGGTTCCAGAGAGGTGGCGCCATAAAAGTCCCAGTCACCGGTTGCCACGGCAAGCAATGACCGGGAGGCCGACGCAATGCGATACAGGCAGGTCACACCCTCCGTGTCATGCTCCAATTTTTGGAGGTAAGGGTATACGGCAGTTCGGTGGTGTTTGCCCGAGTCAAATCCCCCGATTGCCTGATTGCGTATATGGCAGTCAGAAACGTGGATTTCTGTAGGTCCTATCTTTGGGTAGTCGGGTGAATAAAGTGACTGCTTTTCTTTCTCTCCAATCCAGATTCTTCCCCCTTGCCCTGTTTGAACATTCGGAGAATAGGCAACTCCCAGGTCCGGGATGCCGCCTTCCGTGATTGCGATACAAACCGCGAACATTCCAAACAGGGGGCCCTGAAGGTTTAAGGTGCCATCTATGGAATCTACCACCCAAACCCGCCCGGAGGTTCCTTCGCGAAATGCGCTCTCTTCTGAGAGAATTGCGTCGTTCGGAAAGGCGCTCTGTATTCCGTCTCTCACAATGCGGTCAACCGTGAGATCAATGTGGGTTTTGAGTTCAGTGCGACGTTCCGTGGACCATCTCCTTTGGATTGCTTTCCGTACTTCGAGCACTTCTTGAATCGCCTCTCCTCCGCGAGTTGCGAGATTTATTGCGAGTGCCCGTTCATCTTGTAAGTTCTGCATACTGCTGTCTCCTTTATGTTTGAATCTCCCGTGAAAAAAGATTACCTTTTTTTAGTACATTTGTCAAATGAAAAAGCGCCGGGCGGAAGGGTTCGTTCGCACGAATTTCCGCCAGGCGCTTATAAAAGACCTGCTATACCTCCTGATAGGATTCAAAGTGCTCCACCAGCGGGTCGAGCGCGCCCCAGAAATCTTCTGGAATCTCGATCAATCCCGCAAGAGTATTTTGTCGCGCTTCCTCCGGTATACGTGCTCCCGGAATAGTGCATGCCACTTGGGGGTGGCGAGTGCACCACTGGAGTGCCGCTGCCACCAAGGGAATCGAAAAGCTTTCGCAGAGCGCTTTTATTTGTGAAACGCGCGCAATGCATGCGGGTGAGAAGTTACGTTCAAGGTAATGCTTGTTTTCCGGCCCGCCGGTCGCCAGAAGTCCCCGCTCAATGGCAGTCGTAACCACAATGCCGACATTATGGCGCGCCGCAGCCGGAAAGATGCGTTCCGCCGCTCTCTGGTTAATCAGGCTCCAAGCCCCGGACACGGTTGCTACATCAAACTGTCCGGTTTCAATGTAGTCTGCAGCAGTGTCTGGATCGTTTGCCGCAATGCCTATCCATTTTATTTTGCCGTTGTTGCGAAGATCGCGGAGCGCTTGCATGGTACCGTTAGGTCCCATAACAAGGTTCATGTCGAAACCCATCGGGTCATGCAGATACGCGATCTCAAGCGAACTTTTTCCCAGGAGCCTCATGCTTTGCCTGAATATTTCTCTGGCTTTTTCATAAGAGTGGTCGAAACCATCCCCTGGGTAGGTGCATCCGAGCTTGGTGGTCACGATGGCGTTCTGGGCTAACTCGGGACTGGTGTAAAGGGCTACTCCAATCGTCAGTTCGCTTGCCCCTGCCTGATATCTGGGGGCAGTGTCGATTAGGGTAGCACCTGATTCCAATGCTGCGCGGACAGTCGCAATACCGAGTTCTGGATTTGCGATACTCGCAGACGGCTCCAGAATATGCTGACGATAAGGGTCATTCGGTTCTTTTAAGCCGATATTTGCCCCTCCCAATCCAACAATGGAAACTTGAAGGCCGGTGCGTCCAAGAACTTTCGTCTCCAAAATATCCTCCTTTTTCGTCTATTTTGGGAAAAGGAAGCGCCGGATGGATAATTCGTTGTTTGAATTTCCCCACCAGGCGCTTGTTGAAAGAGCCGCTCGGCATCGAGTTTAGGCACAATGCCGGTTTTGCCAGAGTACGTTTCCAATCCCATCATGAATTTCTTTGACGTATCTGTATCCTATGGAGGCAAAGAAGTCTCCCTCGGAGTAAAGTTGAAAGCCCCCTACTGGCACTTCCTGGACCCGTCCATTTTGAACGGATATTCTGTTTTTTTCAACAGAGACGCTGTTGGGAAAGGAAACGACTCCGGAAAACAATTTTTCTACACCTGTATCTGTGTGAATAACAGAATAGGTGCCAGTGTATTCCAGTTTACTCATGATAATCCTCCTATACTGTAGTTTACAGTTTTCCAAGGTAGGGCATTGCTAGGAAGGTGACGGTAAGGGATTTACTGTCCCTTACTAGGTTTACATCTCGGCATACTGCCATCCATTCGTCCCAGGTGAGGGTTTCGACAAGGATACTTTCGGTAGCATCCGGTCGCGCAGGCCTGATGTTTCTGCAGTCTTTGGCCAGGAAGGCCGAGAACGCCAGGGTTTTGTAGTGCGGTTCCCAATAAGCGGAGCCAAGGTCTATTAATTCTCCCACTTCGAAGCCTGTTTCTTCCTCGACTTCGCGCTTGGCGACTTCGTCGTCTGGCTCGTTGTCGTTGCTTGGAACACCACCTGGGACCTCAACAATCGCCTTTCCAATAGCTTGGCAGTACTGAAGCAGTACAACTACCAAGTCCTCGGAGGTAACCGGAAGCACTATCGAGGCTCGATCTTTGGGAGGTTCTGCGTCCCAAAGCTGGAACGACATAATTTTTCCGTCTGGGTATCGGAAATCGCGTTCAATCGTTCCGCGGCCGAAAAAGTAGGGTGAGACTAGTCGCGTTTCGCCTACCTGTTTGGGCCAAGGGTGCTCGGCGATTCGCTGTATAACCCTGTCTGGTAAGGGCATCGGTATTCTCCTTTCAAGGTTCAGATTTGGTTTGGCTGGGTATTACTTTATCACTCATTTTTATTTATGTCAAGATTGCGAGGAGATATAGCTAGGCGTATAATGTTTGCATATGCCAAAATCAGTTTTGGATTCTACCGGGCGCGAGGTGCGCACGAAAAATATTTCGCGTCGCGTACAGCATATGACTATTACTCCCATTAAGGAAATGTCTATGCTGGCGCATGAAATTGGGGGAGACATTGTTTCTTTTGGCCAGGGAATTCCGTATATAGACACGCCAGAATATATTAAAGAAGGCATCCGCAAAGCTTTGCTCGAAAAGGACACCGCGCGCTATACGTTAGAACCCGGCATTCCCGAGTTGCGCGAGCTTATTGCAAAAGACCTAACAGCCCGAAAAGGGACTGCGGTTGCAGCCCATGAAGTTATGGTAACTTCAGGTTGCCAGGAAGCTGTAATGTGCGCCTTGAGCGTGCTGTTGGACGAGGGCGACCAGGTAATCGTGCTTTCGCCATCGTTTGCGTCGTATAGTGAACAAGCGTTGCAGGTTGGCGGCAAAGCTGTGTTTGTCACTTTAGAAGGGCAGAACGGCTGGCGGTTAAACATGCAAGCGGTAAAAGACGCGGTAACCCCCAAAACCAAAGCCATTTTATTTTCGCATCCCTCAAACCCTACAGGCACGGTGTTTGCCAAAGAAGAGTTGCGTGCTTTGGCGGATTTGGCAAAAGAAAATGATCTGGTAATTATTACCGACGAAACATACGACTTTTTAGTGTACGACAACAAAGAATTTGTTTCGCCTATTTTTTTTGCAGACATAAAAGACCGCGTTATTTTATGCGGCAGTTTTTCCAAAAAATACTCGCTTACCGGATACCGCGTGGGATATGCGGTGGCCGAACAGGGGATTATAAACCATATGCTCAAAGTGCACGACGCCCTGGCCATTTGCGCGCCTGCCATTTCGCAAAAAGCAGCTATTGCCGCTTTGAAAAATGGCGACGAACACGTTTTAGATTTAGTAGAAAAACTCACGGCAAACAGGGAACGTATGTGCCAAAAACTAGACGAAATGCCGGATTTTTTTGAATACCAAAAACCAGAAGGCGCCTATTACATTCTCGCTCGCTATAAGATGGACATGCCGTCTATAGAGCTTGCGGTAAAAATTTTAAAAGAAGCAAAAGTTATAACAATTCCGGGAATAGCCTTTGGCCCGACCGCGGAAAACCATTTACGCTTCTCATTCGCCTGCAGCCCCGAGGAAATAGAACAAGGTTTCTTCCGCCTCCAATCCTGGGCAAAAACCCTGTAAAAAACCAAAACCTCCGCTTGTGGCGGAGGAAATGGATAGGGAATCGCGCAATGCGATGATCCCGACTTGTCACCACTTATATACTATCACGAACCAAAGATTCTTGTCAAGTTTCTCGGGGTGGACCCTAGGGGATTTGCACCCCCCGATTCCCAGGTGACAAGCCGGGATCGGCACTACGCAGGGCCCACCCAAAAGAATTATAGCAACGAAACATGACCAAAGCAAACAAGAAGAATAACCAATCTTTGCTTACTGATGCTTTTGAGGCATTGCTTGAAAAGCTCGGTCCTGAAAAAGCCATACAAGTATGGCAGATTTTAGTGCCGCCGCACGGAGACTACACCAGGTTACGAAAGAAACTCTTTGCCGGAAAAGATGCTGATGCTCTCGACCGGGAAATCCGGAAATTTAACCATAAATAGAAACTCATAATCTCCGTCAGATTGAGAAGGCTTCCGCCGCCTCCAATCCTGGGCAAAAACTCTCTCAAATCGCGATGTAACTGCTCACTGGGGATAACTTCCTACACGAAGGATTGACCGCGTGGTATGATAGTCCTCACCAATGCCAAAAGGACAACTCACAGTTGAACAGCGTCTCAGACAGACAGTTACCCGTCTCAAGAATGAAAACGCAAG
>DASWIZ010000027.1:0-2714 GCA_036397395.1 Minisyncoccota bacterium | reverse complement strand
CCGCAAACAAGGGCAAGAATAAACCAGCTTTTGGCAGAGGGCGCGGGAAATTCGGGCAAGGTGCCTCCGGGATTATTAATTGCTCCCGGCATAGCAAAGAAACTGGGCGGGTCGCCCGCGGTTCCCGAGGGGCAAAAACTTCCGCCGGGAATAGCAAAGAAGCTTGGCCAACCAGGTGATGATGACGACGATGATGATACTGCTTCCAGCACCGATACCACAGCCCCCGTAATTTCGGGAGTTGGGGCAGCTGCTTCTTCTACCATGGCTACGGTTTCCTGGACAACGGACGAAGATGCGGACGGAAAAGTGTGGTACGGCACCAGCACGCCGGTAGTTGCCGAAGCTCCGTTTCTTTCGGTAAATCACGTTGACCTAAAGAAAAGTCACAGCCTTGAATTAACCGGATTGGCGGCGTCCTCAACCTATAACTTTATGGTTGTCAGTAAGGACGAGGCAGGCAACACAGCTTCCAGTACCGAAGCTTCGTTTACCACAACAGGCGAATAAATAAATGGCGAAATTTCTAGTTTTATTTGCGTTGGGCATAGTGGGGTTTTCAAGCCCCACTTTTGCTCTGGCGCAACCTAAAATTGTTGATGTGTACGCGTTGCGCGTGCAGGTTGCCCGAATCATGGAGCAGGCGTTGGCTGTGCGGGAACGCGTAAAGCAAATGGCGTTTGAAAGTCCGGTACAAGCAACGCTGGCTTCTACCGGGCAAAAGCAGGTTGCTTTGCAGGTTGGCCATTGGAAAATCGAAGATGCGCCATGGGAGTTGCGCGGTTTGGATCCGCATAGGCAAGCCAGAGGCGGCGGGTATGAAGAGTGGCAGGTAAACTTGCGCATTGCCGAAGAAACAAAAAAGCTTTTAGAACAGCAGGGGATTGGCGTTACCATTTTACCGGCCATTTTGCCCGGTACGTATAAGGCGGATGTGTTTGTTTCCATTCACGCGGACCAAAACCCGGGAGCCCCCTGGATGTCTGGGTTTAAGCTGGCGCCTTCTGCGTTTGATGCTTCGGGAAAAGCCGCGCGTTTAGCCGAGCTTATGGGGCAAGAGTACCAGCAGACCACCGGCCTTGCCAAAGAAACCTATATTCCAGGCTCTATGCCGTATTACTACGCGTTTAACATAGAGAAGTTTATTTACGCCGTGCACCCCACTACGCCGGCACTCATTATAGAAACAGGATATATGCCAAACCCCAGGGACCGCGCGGTTATTGTAACCAACCCGCAAATGTCAGCCCAAGGTATTGCCAACGGAATTGTGAAATTTTTCGATGAGCAATAAGTTTTGCACCAAGTGTTTTGTGGTAAACATTATCGGTTTGGGAGTTATCGCAGCCTTGCTGCTGTGGTTTTTTATTTTTAAGGTATGACGAACATTGTTATTGTGGGCGGGGGATTTGCCGGGGTAAACGCGTTTCTCGAATTGGACAAACAACTTCATCGGAAAGCCGGACTGGGCGGCAAGGCGCAGGTAACCATGATTTCAGAAAGCGACAAATTTTTGTTTGTGCCTTTAATTCATGAAGTGGCTACCGGCACGCTGTCGCCAGACGACGTAGGCCAGCCCATTCGCCAAATTACCGACAGGTGTTTGCGTTTTGTGGAAGCAAAAGTGGAGAGCATTGATGTGGACAAACAAGAAGTAATGTATAGTAGGGCGGGCTTTAAAGAAACCATTTCTTTTGATTATCTGGTGCTTGCCGCCGGGGCGCAAACCAATTTTTTTGGCGTGCCGGGAGCGGCGGAACACGCCTTATCCTTAAAAAACATTAAAGACGCGCGCGCTTTAAAAAATCGTTTTATAGATAATTTTGTACAAGCGGAACAGGCGAGTGCAGCAGAACAGCAGCGCTTGCTTCGTTTCGTGGTAGTGGGCGGCGGGCCTACGGGCGTGGAGTTGGCAGGGGAAATGTCTGATTTTTTCCGCCAGCTGAAAAAAGCTTTCCCGCGTTTTGCCGCGGAACCGGAAATTGTGCTGGTGGAGGCAACCGACCGCTTGGTATGCAAAATGGAGGGCTGGTTCGGGGAACAAACAGCTGGCATATTGCAGCGCAAAGGAAACGTGCGGGTGGTATGCGGCGCCAAAGTTTCTGAAATTACCCAACAGGGCGCGCGGCTGGACCATGAGTTTATTGAAACCGCTTGCGTGCTTTGGGCGGCTGGCGTGCAGGCAAGGGATGTGCCGATTACAGCCGCCAAAGGCCTGGAACGCGACAATAAAACAAAGCGCATAAAAGTAAACAATTATTTGCAGGTGCCCCTGTACGAGAACGTGTTTGTCGCGGGCGACCAGGCATGGATTTTCGACAAAGAAGAAAAGCAGCCCTACCCCATGCGCGCCCAGTTTGCCGTACGCGAAGGCAAACGGGCGGGATCCAATATCATAAACATTCTGGAAGGAAAGCCGCTTTCCGAGTTTGACTGGAATGATATGGGCATTATCGTATCGTTGGGCAAAGGGGGAGCTTTGGCAAAAATCGGCAATATAAAGCTTTCTGGATTTTTGGCGTGGTGGCTGTACCGCACGGCGTAATTGTGATACAATACTGTAATGGGTTTTTTCGTACATTTACCCCTCAAGCCGAACACTGACGGCTTTTTTGTTTACCTCGACTTTTAAGAATTGTTCAACGGTTTTGAGTTGTTTGTTTTTCATCATGACTTCCAAAGGAGTTTGGTAGGAGAGGCATTTTCTCGGCCGG
>DASWIZ010000026.1:0-13145 GCA_036397395.1 Minisyncoccota bacterium | reverse complement strand
CGATGAGCATCCTTTGTTCTGTGCTCCTCTCTCTGTGGTGGGCAAAACCCAGGAACTTCTTTGCCGAATACGCCAAACTCTTCCAGCCCAATCCTGCTTAACCGGGCTGCTTTGTTGGGATACCCCCAGTGAGCAGTTACCAAGTAAGATCTATACAAACCCACCAAAACGTGGTATGGCAGAAGTAGCGAGGGGACGCCCTCACAATTCAAAACTACATAGGAGGAAACATGGGGCAAGAAAGGATTGAGAGGGCGCGCATCGCTTCGTTAGAGCGCACTACCGGAGAGACTAGAATCTCCCTGTCGGTGGACCTGGACGGCCAGGGTCATTACCAGGTAGATACGGGCAACGGCTTTCTGGACCACATGGTCAGCCAGCTGGCCCGGCACGGACTGTTTGACATAACCCTGCAGGCCCGGGGCGACGTGCATGTAGGATGGCATCACCTGGTTGAGGATGTCTCGATTCTGCTAGGGAGGGCCTTCCACCAGGCTATGGGCGAGCCGCGAGGGATCCGGCGCATGGGCCACGCTATTGTCCCCCTGGACGAAGCGCTGGTGATGGTGGCGGTGGACTGTAGCGGACGCGGGTATCCGGTGGTGGAGACTACCCTGGACGACGCGATGGTGGAGACCCTGTCCGGCGATTTAATCCGCCACTTCCTGGAGTCCTTCGCCATCGAAGGCAAGATGAACCTGCATGCGAAAGTGCTGGCCGGTGTCAGCCCTCACCACAAGGCAGAAGCCCTGTTCAAGGCCCTGGCGCGCGCCCTGCGCGACGCGCTAGAACCAGACCCCAGGGCACCAACCCAGGTACCCAGCACCAAAGACACCCTCACGGCTTAAAGGGGGTGCCATACGAACAAGGAGCCGATTGTATGACAAAATCAAAAATATGTCTGCGTCGGCTCTTTACATTTGCAAAGTTTTTGCCAATTCCTGCGCTTTTTTGGCGCGGGCTTGTATGTATTTGGCAAAATACTGCTTTTCTTTTTTGGTTTTTACCGTACCATATCGCAAAATCCCCCACCAGAACTGCATAATAATTACGGCTTGCGAGGCTGCATATACTTGTTCCCTATCCAGCTTTCTTTTATAAACCTTGTCTGCAACTGAAAGAAACTGTTCAAACAGGTTTTTTGTTATGGCAGGCTTCCGAAACAAGTTATCGGCAAACAAAAATCCAAAATCATAGCATATACCTCCCCGCCTATTCATTCCCGCATACTCAAAGTCCGACAAATAGACCTTACTATTTTTGCCCACAAGAAAGTTTTGGAAGATAAAGTCGTTGTGGGTCGGAACCCCCTTTTTTATAGACATCAGCTTCTTTTTTGCCTGTTGTTCAAGATTCCTAAAAACGGCTATTGTTTTTGGAGTTACGATGTCTTTTAGGAAATGCTTTTGGGCGGCAACTCGGTACTTTTCTGTCTCATCTCGGAACACGTCATAGATATTTACAAAGCGCACGCCGCTTGTATGGAACGCATAAAACGCTTGAGCCAGCAGCTTCTGATATTTCTTGTTTTCAAAAAGCTCCAGGCTATACTCTTTCCCCTGTATATATTGTGCAACCATAGTACCATCTGGAACTAAAAAAACATTCTTATCCTTCTGGTTGAGAATGTCTTTTTTTCCTAAAATGTAACAGTGGTACGTTGGGAGTACCGAGGCGAGTTTTTTATTTTTGGAAAGCGCAAGGATATTTTTCCCCTCAATCGTTCTGTTTATAACATCGGTTTCCCACGGCAGGCGCACAAAAAACTTTTTGTTTTTGTGCGTTACAACGTAATTTCGGTTTGTTTGGCCGCCGGCTTTTGTAATACGCACTGTTTTGGCGCTCCATTGCGGATTCAAGCGGTAAATAAAATCCCGGTCTCGCATACTAAAACAAAGATTTTTGCGGAGCTATGGTTTGCTGCTCTCCTGCCTTAAAAATCTCGATTTTGCCGTATTCCCCGTCGTAGCCAGGTTCAATGTGTACTTTGCCTTCTCGTACGCGCAAAATGCCCTCCGCCACCTCTGGGAGCGCCGCAGAGCGCAACGCGGCCTCGTCTGTGTCGAGTAGTATGGAAAACTCACTGCCCAAATTGTGGATCATTTTTTCGTATTCTTCCCGCACCCGTTTTGAAGCCACGCCAACGCCAAAACTGTCCGCGATAATTTCTTCTAATGGTATCAGGCTTTTAAACCCAGGGGCGTTTTCTGGCCTGTATCCCTCTGGTCTATCTGCCAACTCCGCCACCCGGTTCATTACGCCAATGGTCAAAGGCCTGCCGCATTTGGGGCATATATTTTGCACTTTCTTGGATTCTTCCGGTTTCATGCTTATTTGGCACAGGCGATGGCCGTCGTAATGGTATTTTCCTTCTTCCGGAAAAAACTCCACGGTAAACAAGAATTTGGCAGGGTCTTTTGTTTTAATGGCGTCTGTCACCCCTTGGTAGCTTACGTCTGTATCGAACACGTTCGCTTCTCTGCCGATTTTAGCTAAAGAATGAGCATCGGAATTGCTTATTAAGGTAATATTGTCTAACTGCGACAACCGCCAGTTCATCAAAGGGTCCGAGCTAAGCCCCGTCTCCACTGCATAGATATACTTTGTATATTCATCGAAACATTCTTGAAGTGAATTAAACCCGGATTTCGACCCGAATACGGCAAACCACGGCGTCCAAATATGGCTAGGCACTACCATGCAGTCTGGGGAAGCGCTTAACGCAATTTTTACCACGTCCACCGAATCAATCCCGATAATGGGCCTGCCGTCTGCCTTTAGGTTTCCCCGCACGCCCAAATGCGCGTTAATTTTTGCGACCGCCTCAAGAGAGGGTGCGAAAATAAGCAAATGCACCTTGCGCACCTGCCCGCCTTTGGAATAAATGCAGCTAATTTCTGTGGTTAAAATAAAACGTGCTTCGCTCGCCATAGCTTCAGCGGGGGCGGGTTTCTTTAATCTATATAAACCCTGCTCGGCTGGTTCCAGTTTTTCTTGCAATTCCTTAAACCATGCGGGATGCGTAAAGTCGCCCGGGCTTATTACGCCAATACCCTTTATTTTTGCCCATTTGTCCAAATTTTCCAAATTCATGTCTTGCGACGTGGCCCTCGCGTACTTGGAATGAATGTGAAAATCGCCAACGAACTTCATATCCTATGTTATACCACTTGACCCCATTAGAGACAATGGACTTAAATTATGTTGCTGGGGAAAATCGGGTTTCTAACGGGGTTGACGAGGTTTCTTGAAAGCCCTAATCTGCATAAATCCAGCTCTTAAGACGAGGGAAGGGATACAATGTATCGCGAAAGAGAAATAGTTAAAGCCGATCCAAAGCAGACTTTCCGCGAAAATCTAAATCTTCTTAGGGACTACGCCTATAAGCTCCTTGTGGAGGAAGACAAAACTGTAACTTCTCTTGAAGAATTTAAAGAAGAATGCGGAAAAGAATTCCTAGAACTTGGGTTAGCCTTCGGGCTAACCTATCGAGACTTAATGGTACTTTTATTTAAGGGCATCCTTGACCAAGAGAAGTCTAATGCCTGACATCTAGACCCCACGCTAACATTCACACAACAGGTAGCGTGGGGTCTTCGATTTTACAACAACGTATATTGCCTAATGTTTTTCTCGTAATTGGGAATTTGGTCGAGCCATTCTTTGTTTGCCCATTCCCAGCGTTCTTTTAAATCCAAAAACGCGTCAAAATCTTTTTCGTAATCGGCCAGTTCCTTAAACTCCACCTCTCCCTTAAGCTCTGACCACTGATGGTTGCACGCGTCTTTTCCGCCAACCGCCCTTGCCCTTCCGTATTTATTCCGCTTTTTCGCTAAACATCCAAGGCACTCTGCGTACTCGTCTAAACGTAAAATCCATCTTGTTTGGCATGCTTTTGCTATGCCTTTTGTTTTGTTGTACGCCTGCAGGTACGCCGCGGTTTGCAATGAATGTTCTTTGTAAATGGCGGTGCTTGTTTTCAAATCAATAATGCCCACCACCCCTTCCACCTCTGCCACCATATCAATAGTGCCCGCGTATCCGTGTTCCACGTCGAACACCCGTTTCTCGATGTCGTGTGCGGGGTTTTGAATCGCAATGGGGTACTGGTTTCGCCAGCTCAAAAACGTTGCAATGCTTACCTCACACCGCCTGTCTGGTTGCGCCTCTTCGCCCCGTAAAATAGATTCTACGGTTTCGTGAATCAACGTGCCCCACTCTGCCGCGCTTCTCAATCCTTGCCACTTTTTCTGAAAGGGCGAAGTAATGGAAGTTACGCGCGGAAACCACACGCCTTCTATTTCATATCCAAACTTTGCTTTAAAAAAATCTGCCGTCATATTGCTATTCCAAACGCCGTTTTAATGCCCCATCCCACGCCATACGCCACTATTGCGGCTATTCCGCCAATAACCAATACTTCGAGCCCTGCTTTTATTGCGTTTCCTTTGGTAATAAGCGTGCGGGCCGCTCCCACCGCGAAAAAAGCTACTCCTGCCAACACGCTGGAAACAAAAAACTGATGGGCCGCAGAAAGACTAAACAAGTAAGGAAGCAAGGGCATAAGCCCGGCAACTAAAAACGCGCTAAAGGTTACCACCCCGTGTTGAAAGGGAGTAACCAAATCCCTTTCCCTCTTTTCGAGCTCGTGTTCTGCCCGTATGGCAAGCGCATTAGACGCCCCCATAGAAAACCCATCGGCCAGCAGATTCGCGAAACCCAAAATAATAATTACTCCGGGCGAAAGCAGCGCGCCCGCGGCCCCCGCGACCACGGCAAACGTGGTTACAATGCCGTCGTTTGCCCCGTACACAAAGTCGCCAATATACGCCCCTTGCCGAAATCTATCTACAAACGCTTTCATCCCGCTAGCTGGTTAGGCGCTTTTTGCACAAACGTACGCCAGTCTTCGTAGTGAACTATGCCTTGGGCAACAATACCTCCCAAAAATCCATAGAACAGCAAAGGAGTTACCACGAAAAAATGGGTGATCGCGGCCACGAGTAAGATATTTGAAAAGATAAACCAGTGGTGCAAATGAACGCGATACCGGCGAAATTGAAACGTAAACGACGGAACCCGTCCTTTTTGCTTTGTTCTGGGGCCCGCAAGAAAATAGGCAATAAAATAGCCTACAAAAAGGCTCACGGCAAGTTCAAAAGAAATAAGTGCCGGTACAAACCCTAAAGAAAATTTGGGAAATCTCTGCCACCCATAGCTTTGCTGAATCTTCGATTTCAGTTTCCTCATAGATTCTTTATTATACCCCGCCTCCCCCGTCCAGGGCAAGCAAGCCCTAAAACCCGAACTCGCGAATGGAAAAATCGGCAAAATCCCCGGTGTATTCCTCAAATTGCGCGTCGCAATGGTCCACTTTTGCCAAGGGCGTGCCTTGCTTGCACCATTCTGTAAACTGCCGCACCTTTTCTGCTTTCCCTTCCGCGACCAGCTCTACCCTGCCGTCTGCCAGGTTATGCGCCCAGCCGGTTACACCAAGCTCTTGAGCTTCTTTTTGCGCGCCTTTTCTATAGAACACTCCCTGCACCCGGCCACTCACGAATATGTGTACTCTGGCTTTTTCTTCCATATCTACATATGGGCGACAACTTCCACTACGGCGCCCAAAACCAGCAAGGCAACAAGCAACAATACAAGCGGTTTGGGAAACCGCAGTTGGTATTCTGGAATGCGGTCGCCCCGCTTTTGCGCTTTTCGAAAAATCAAAGCAATCACAGAACCTTCCAAAGCCGCAATTACAGCGCCCACCAACCCAATAACCACAATAAACTCCCTCAAGCCAAACAGAAACAGCATAATGGGCGTAAAAACGGTAAACGCCACTGCCCAGCCATACGGCATTTTGTAGTCATATCGCAATGAGTTTTTTAAATAGTTTCCCAGCACCAAAAACGAAGCGGCTATGGCTATCAAACCGAATATAGCCCCTAAAAGCACAACCTTTTCTCCAAGAAACGGAATGAGCCCGGACAACGCGTCTGTCGAGGTTGCCGATCCCGACACCCCAACCACAAACAGGGTAAACAATACGTACAGAGCGCCGCAAATAACCGAAGACCATACAATTAAGTTGTCCAAACTGCGTTTTTCCTTTTTGGTTTTAAACAATTCGGCAATTTCCGGAACCGCCGCCAACCCCATAAAAGCGAACAGTACCACGCCGTAGGGAAAAAACAAGGCAGAAGAGTCAAATAAAACAAAGTTGTCCAGCGCAACATGGGGAGCGGCAAACAGGAAAATAACCCCTACCACCACAAACAAGGCAATACTCATAAACAGTTCCATTTTCGCGATTGCCTGGATGCCCCGCACAATAAACATGCTTGCTGCCGCCCAAAACAACAGGGAGAAAGCCGGAACGGAAAGCGGGACAACGGAAGAAAGCAGTAAATGTAAAAAGTCTCCCGCGATAATGGTATAGGCAAGCAGCGCCCCCACAACTCCCACTACAGTAGAAAACGTTACCACGGTTTTTGCCCAGTCGCCCAAATAAATGTTTGCGTACCCGATAAGCCGGTGTTTTGCCTGCGTGCGCAAAGCAATTTCGCCAAACATTAAGTGCAGCAGCAGCACCACTCCCCCAAGCGCAACAAAGTACACCAATCCAGGCAGTATGCCGGATTTTGAGACAACATACGGCAACCCAAAAATCCCTCCGCCAATTATGGTTCCCACCAATGTTGCCAACGCCAGCAAAAACCTGTTATTCACCCCGTTAGAGAATATTGAGTATGCTTGATACTCAATATCGTTAGAAATCTTTTATGATTTGCGACGTTCCCGAAACCCCGACTTCTCTAATGGGGTTTATTATGTAAGTATAACAAAAAAGCTTCCTTACGAGGAGCTTTATGTCAGACTAGGCTGGCTGTGGATAACCCTAGACAAAAAAGGTGAAATTTGCTATATTAAAGTGGCACTTGTGAGGGCTTCGGCCCTCTCGCGGTCAATACATAAACCGCAGACAGGTGCTTTTTGTTTAGTCGGTTTCTAGGTTTCCAGAATACAAAACTTTTCTTTGGTGTTCTGCTCTGAACGAGCAGGGCGGCGGGGCTCTGCGGACTTCGCTCGGACGGCTCGGCATTCCTCCCTCCAACCCCTCCTGCCGAGCCGTCCTCGCTTCGGCAAAAAGATTTTTCGGCGGTAATCAATAAATAAACTACAAGTATTTTTTCAATTCGTCAAACCCGTAGGAATTTTTCACGATACTTTCAATCTGATTTAGATCGATTCCTCCGTTATTATATGGAACAGGGATTAACATCTTCTCTAATTTTTTTAGATTCAGCTTTCGATAATAGTTGTATCGCCACTGCTGATTTTTAATCATGTATCCGATATAAAAAAGTAGATAAGGATTATACTTCATTTTTAGAGTAAGCACAGCATTATCTCCGCTAGTTATAAAATCATCGAATTGAAAAAATACTTCTCCGACACTGCCGTTGAGTGCTACCGTTAGGCATCTGCCTTTGGCGTTAGGTTCTTCTCCAACCCAATCAGATACACCATTGTTTTTTGAAGTAGTAGTTACATATGGCGTACCATCTGGCTCCATAGCGTTTTGTGGAACTGCGACTTTTTTTGAAATTTCGCAAAGCTCGATGATTTTTACCAACTTGATATTTTTATTTTCTCTTATTTTTACTTTTGTTCGCTTCTTCGGCAATAGTTTTTTTGAAAGATTACTATAATCAATCTTGCTATTTATTAAACTAATTTCTTGAGTTGCCAGTCTTTCGGGTGTTATCTGTCTTCCGTACCGATACTTCCATTTGTTAAAGCGAATTTGAAAAGCAATTTGAAACAGCTCCTCTTTCTTCATGCTCTTGCGAGGAGTAAGGACTAAACAATTATCATCAACGGAACAATCTTTTTCTTGAACAAATGCCTGCCCAACTGTGCCGGTACTCGGCACCGTTATAACCGGCGCATGATAATAATCTTTTATGTCAAAAAAACCAAAAATACCGTTATCATCTCCCTTTGACGAAATTAAAATATTTGCCCCCTCCGTACCTTCGAGCCACTCCTTATTGTGGTAATCTTTTTGGCCATATTCTATGTCGAACAATTTTCCGATTGTAGTGAGCATAATTATTTTTTATTTTCTAATTGATCGGAGTATTTTATCTTGAATGCTATGGCCTCCTTAACCATTTCCTCAATTCCTTTTTCTATTTCCCCAAGCAGAGGAATACGACTATCTATATACGCCTCCGGAACTAACTCAACACTTGAATCTTCTTCGTCTAGCTCGCATATCTTCTTAAATTCCGGTACATTGCTGAATTTCAGATTTTGATTAACGAGAAATGCTTTTAATTCTTCCTCGACTTCTTTCAACCTATTTTCGGCGTTCTCAAAACGGATCCGTTTACCCTTCTTTTTTCTGAAACCATCGCTAGTCGCTCTCGCAAAATAGACCTTCTGTTTTTCAAAATTATGAGGTATCCCTTTCTTAATAAAAACTCCAACAGTTCCAACGCTCACTGGATAAAATAAATCTTCTGGAAATGTTACAACCGAAAGTAAGGTATTATTTTCCAGTAGTTCTTTTCTCCAGTTTTTTCCGGAAGATTCAACCATAACCGAAATCGGAACAATCACAAACAAAATACCCCCGTCCTGCATTTGGTCCAAAGCATAATCAGCGAAATGACTCTCTTTTTCATCTCCTTTTTTCAGGGCAAAGGGCGGATTCATCAGTGCCTTGCTTATGATTGGATTTTTAGGCGGTCTATTATCAGTCCTCGCATCAACCTTTCCAGTAGTCATGCTTCCCTTGATTGTTTTCTCAATATTCTTTTGAAAACAATTTCCCTCGTTCATATTGTTCCGTCCATCACCTCTAAAAATCATGTTAACAAGTGCTAGCGCGACAACTTCATCATCCTGTTCAATTCCAAAGATATGATGATTTTTGAATTCATCTATCTGTTTTTTATTACCATTATTTCTTACATAATCAAACGCAGAAACCAAGAACCCACCAGTTCCACATGCTGGGTCTAAAACATAGTCATTTGGTTTTACATCCAAAACATTTACAGCAAATTTTGTGATATGCCTTGGGGTTAAAACGATACCGATTTCTTTTGCGCCATTACCATATTTCAAAAACTTTTCATAAAATTCACCCAAAACATCCTTTCCAGATGCCATCGCATTTCTTATATCCAACGTTTGTAACTCCTTGAGAGTTTCTATTATGGCTTGCCTGTACTTGATGTGATTTTCTGGGCTAGGAGGGAGTTCCAATTTCAGAAAATCAATAAAGTTCTCTTTTTTAACTTCTTCCAACTTTCGTTCTATAAGGTTGTTTATGTTTTTAACAAGTAGTTTTGTATTTGTAGTTCTCAAATCAACCTCCTCATCCAACGATAAGGACAAAATGAGTCCGGCCATAAATCTTGCCCTTTTGTTTTTGTTAATTCCGGCATTATGAAGTACCTCGTTTATTTCTTCTGCCGCGCTAATATATTTTGTTTCCGGTAAATCGGGGAAATCTTTATAGTCAATCGTATTATTTTTTAGAATGTACCTTACTTGGTCTTTGGAAAGTAAAATATTTTTTGTTTTGCCATTAAAAAGGATTGTTTCCCATCGCCCATTCTTGAGATATTTATTAACAACTTTGTATCCATCGGTGTCATTTCCGGCAACACCGGAGGCAATTTTGCATTTTATTTTGTCGCTTGAATTGATTTTTTTAGCATATTGATCAATGGCTTCATCTAAAGCGGTTTCAATATCTTTTTTATCCCGCTTGCTTTCTATAACCCAAAAATCACTTTCGTTTAGTTTAACGACGGCTTCAGGCATATCCCTAACAAGATATTTTTTTAGTTCCTTGTGCGCCAAAACCTCGTTTTGCTTATAAACCTCGCCATCGGATACACGCGCAGGATTTTTGACAATCCACCCGAGTTTCTCTAACTCTTCTTTGATATAAGTGTACGCGTCAACTTCGCTATTTTTTGGTTTGTTTGAGTGCATACAATTTTATTTTTCGTTCAATAAGTTATCCACAGTAACACCAAGACCCTTGGCGATAAGGCGCAAGGTGTCTACTCGTGGATTTAGGGTTGCGCCGGATTCGATTTTGATAATCGTGTTATAAGTGACTCCAGCTAGTTTAGAAAGTTTATCCTGCGATATGCCCTTTTTCTTTCTATGTTTTTTGATGTTTTGGGCAATCATATTAAAATGTTTGGTGTGGGTAGTAAGTATTTACTACTACTTTGTGATATACTACAATTAAAATATGCTATCCACGCCTATGTACATAATAGCACGCGAGCGGTCGCTTATTCAAATAGGGAATGGGTTTCTCTTGCCCGCGCACTGGGAGGGTGGGGCAAGGGTAAGTATTGATTTTGTCGCCGCCAAAATCCCGTCCGTCCCCGCAAGAACACGGCGGAAGGGGGTGTGGGGGGAATTCCGCCGCACCCGAGCGTCCCGCCGGAGCGAAGCGGAGGCGGTAAGTTTCGTTCAAAATGCGTTCGAGCGGAGTTATATAATTCCACATAAACAAAAAGGGCGCCGTACAAACAGCGTCCTTTTTGCGCATGTGCCCTCGAGAGGAATCGAACCCCTATTACAAGATCCGGAATCTCGCGTTCTATCCGTTAAACTACGAGGGCTACACTCTATCCATTAAACTATGCTATGGGAGCTTTTTGGCAACTGGTAGTCAACATAATTCTCCCCTTTTGTAGCCACACGAATGTCTTTGAGCGATCGGGTGTCGAGAAAATGCTTTTTGTGGGAGGTGTCCACTACGCTTTGCCGAAAGGCGGAAGGCAATTTTGCGCCCGCGTATTTATAACACGTATATATATGGTCCAGCGTTATGGCGCTCATATTCTGAATTTTCTGTAAATAATACACAAATACCACATTATGCTCAAAAGCCGTAACCGGTTGTTTTTGGGCAAAAAAATCTTGCAAGTCTTGCTTGCCTCCTTTCGAGGAAAGCTCAAGCGAAGGAACGCTGGTGTATGTTTCCTGGACGCGCCCAGCAGCCTTGCTACCCCCATAAGCCCCCTCTGCCTTGCCAGAACCTCGCGGCAAAGACCCTGCTTGAAGAAAGTCCCGAAAATCCTGGTATACCTCCCGCACCAGCGACTCTTCTCCTTCAATGGCAAGTGTGCCGTCCCGTACATTAATTGTAAGCTTTCCTTTTTGCATACACAACGTATCCACAGTATCTATTAGCTATTATAATAGCTATACCCATAGAATGCAAATAGCTACCTGTGGATGAATTGTGGCAAACTCAAGCTGCGCAAAACCCGGCAATTCAAGTTTCCGGAAATGCCCCTTACACAGCCCTATGTTTATTTACCTCATACCCTGCGATACCAAAGGCTACGGCAACGTTTAGCGACTCTTTTTGCCCCAGCATGGGTATTTCTACTATAGCATCCGCTAAACGCAACGCGGAGGGCGACACGCCTTTTATTTCATGGCCAAGCACCAAAGCCAAAGGGAATTTTGTCCGCCAGCTGGCGGATTCCAACGACACGCTATTTTTTACTTGCTCAAGCGCCACAATAAAAACTCCTTGTCTTTTGAGCTCTTTCACCAAACGCCATGTTTGTTTGTGATACTCCCATGCCACGGTTTTTTCCGCTCCCAGAGCTGTTTTTGCCATCTTTTCGTGTTTTGGCGTAGGAGAAATGCCGCACAAAAAGACTTTATCTACGGACAAAGCATCTGCCGTGCGAAAAATAGACCCTACGTTTTCTACGCTGCGCACATTGTCCACCACAACAAAAAACTGTTGCTTCATCGAGAAACGCGAATAAGGCCAGAGCAAGGCACAATTTCCACGCCCTGCTTTTCCATATCGTCCAAAATTAAGTTCATGCCAATAGAGTCAGAAGACATATGCCCCGTAACAATAATATTCATATGGGCCGCTTCCGCTTCTTTTTTACTGTCTTCGGCCACATGCATACTAATTACCGTGCCAATTCCCACTTGAGCCATAACCGGAAATAACTTTGCCGGAGGTTCGGTTCCGCCGGTCATTTCCACTAAAATATTGCCGCACCGGTTTTCCGGTTTCCCGGAAAACATGGTGGGCGCCATACCCATTTGTTTGGCCTTCTTATACTCTTCAATAGTACCCAGGAACTTTAAAACATCCTCAACTCGCTCAAAACTTTCTGCTTCAATTTTTTCCCGCAAAAACTTTTCAACGTGGTTATCTGCTACCGTATGCAGGCACATTAAGTTTACGCCCAACAATTTCGCGGCGTCCACGGCGCGCCACGTGTTTCGCGGGTTAATTGCCCGAAATACTTCGGACATGCGTTCCCGCATTAAACTTTCGGTTATGTTTACGGGCACGCCGTAGTAGTTCATTATATCAACCTGCACATCCATTACCTCGTGCAAATCGGTATACGCCCTGCCGTTTGGATGGTGCGATATGACCAGGTCAATATCTCCCAGCTGCTTTGCAAGCAAAATTTCGGCGGCCTCAATATCAATACCCACCAGCGCTTTTTTAATTTCCGTGTCGTTGGCAATATGCAAAATCCGCGTATCGGAATACGGGTTAACAAAGGATTCTGCGTCGAAATCCGCCTTTTCCTCGGCGGAAAGCTTTTCAAACTTTTGGCGCTTTCTTTCCAAAAGTTTTTCCACGCGCTCTGCGCCGCGCGGATCAGCGTCAATCCCTTTTTCTATAGAAAGTTTGTAAATATCGCTAATTTTCATCTTGTCTTGCAATGCCGCACTTTTGGTACAGTTCGTTTACTATCTTTTGTTCTTCGTCTGGACTTACGCCGCTTTTCCGGATTCTTGCTTTTTCCCTTCGTATATGTATCTTAACACTTTTTGGGATCCTTAGCTTATTGGAATTCGTGTTTTCTTTTTTCATACAATTAAAAACAGCTTTTCAGCCTTTGCTTTTACACAATAACATTTTTGAGCTTATTTGTAAAGTTTTGCGAATTCTTCCTCTACAACCCTGCGCTCGTCCCACGGGATTTTCTTGCCTCCGGCCACGGCTATGGCGTCTTCTGACCCCTTTCCGCTTACCACCACCACATCTCCCGCAGAAGCTACAGAAAGCGCTTTTGCAATGGCCTGGCGCCTGTCGATTACTTTCT
>DASWIZ010000025.1:0-23002 GCA_036397395.1 Minisyncoccota bacterium | reverse complement strand
GGAATTAAGAATGCCGCTGTTTTTCCCGTGCCCGTGTTTGCCAAACCAACCACATCTGTTTTGCGCATAATATGCGGAATAATCTGGTCTTGAATAGCCGTTGGCTGTGTGTACCCGCGCTTGGCAATAATGTTGCAAAGGGCCGTGTGCAAGCCAAAGTCGCCAAAAGAATGCTGCGGCACAAAGGCCTCTATTTCTTGCTCTGGCTGCGCATTTTTGTTAATAAACGCGGAAATGTCCAGCCTGGGGCTGGTGTTCCGTCTGGGGCCAAACTGCGGCCTGGTATTCTTGGGGCGAACTCTGCTGTATCGCTGGGTTGTCGCTTTGTAAATATGATTACGCATAAACGTTTTGTTCTCGTTTTGCCCTGGTGCGACCGACCGCGGTAAGCTGTTGCTTCCGCAGCCTTACACTTTTGGGCGTTATTTCTAAATATTCGTCTGTATCCATAACTTCCAGTCCCGTTTCAATAGTTAGCTCGTGCGCGGGCGTTACGTGTATGGCTTCGTCCGCCGCCGCTGCCCGCACGTTTGTTAAATGTTTTCCTTTAATGGGGTTTACACACATTTGGTCGCCTTTTGACGTATTGCCAATTACCATGCCTTCGTACACGTCCGTGTTTGCGGGAATGTACAAGGTTCCCCGCGTTTGCAAATTGTCTAACGTGTAGGCCAGCGCCTTGCCTGTTATTCCCGAAACCATCGACCCTACCCGGCGGTGCGCTATTTCTCCGGCGAAAGGCCGGTATCCGATTACGCGGGTTGCCAGTATGCCCTTTCCTTTGGTGTCTATAACAAACTGGCTGCGGTATCCGAACAATCCGCGGCTTGGGCCTTCAAACTGCAGCAATACCCTGGTTTCCTGCACTTCCATGTCGCGCAGCTGGGCGCCGCGCGCGCCAAGCTTTTCTATAACCTGGCCCTGGAATTCGTTTGGCACGTCTACCACAATTTCCTCGAAAGGTTCGTGTTTTTTGCCTTCGACCTCTTTTATAATTACCCGAGGCTGGGATACCTGCAGTTCATACCCTTCCCGGCGCATATTTTCCAGCAAAATGGCAATATGCAGTTCGCCTCTTCCATACACCACAAACCGTTCGGCCGACTGCGTGTCAAAAGCTACCCGCAGGCCCACGTTTACTTCCAATTCCTTTTCCAGACGTTCGCGCAGCTGCCGGCTGGTAACAAACTTTCCTTCGCGGCCGGCAAACGGCGAATCGTTTACCAAAAAAGTAAGTTCAATGGTAGGTTCGTCCACGGCAATGCTTTCCAACAAAGGGGCGTCTGCGTCTTGCGCAATGGTGTCGCCAATGTACACATCGGGTAATCCGGCAATCATACCGATGTCGCCCGCTTCCACCCTGTCCACCTCTTTTCGGGTTACTCCCTCGAACGCAAACAACCTGGTAATTTTGTGCGAGCTTGTTTGCTTAGAATGTTTTTTAACATATACGGTGTCTGCCATACGAATCGTGCCGCTGTACACCCTTGCAATGGCCAAACGTCCCAAAAAGTTGTCGTAGGCCAGGTTAAAAGGCTGGGCGCGGAACGTTTTGTCCCCGTCTTTGGAGGCCACGGGCACGTGGCGCAAAATCATATCAAGCAAAGGCTCTAAGTTTTTTGAGTCATCTTGCAGGTTGGTTTTGGCAATGCCTTCCCTGGCAATGGCGTACACCACGGGAAAATCCAGCTGTGCTTCGTTCGCTCCAAGTTCCGCGAACAAGTCGAATACTTTTTCGTGCGCTTTTTTAGGGTCTGCCGTAGGTTTGTCTATTTTGTTGAAAACAACAATGGGCTGTAATCCGAGTTCCAGCGATTTTTTAAGCACAAACCTTGTTTGGGGCATAGGCCCTTCGGCGGCGTCCACCACCAGAAGCACCGAGTCAATGGAACGCAGTACGCGCTCCACTTCAGAGCCAAAGTCAGCGTGCCCGGGCGTGTCCACCAAATTAATTTTGGTGCCTTTGTACGGGACCGAGGCGTTTTTAGAGTAAATGGTAATTCCCCGCTCTTGCTCAAGCGTATTGGAATCCATGCTTACCCCGCTTTCCACGGCTCCTGTCTGGCGCAAAATGGCGTCCGTAAGGGTGGTTTTCCCATGGTCAACATGGGCGATAATGGCAATGTTTCGTATTTCCATAATGGTTGTAAAACGCGTCCAACAAAAAATCCCCCGACAGAAAATGTAAGGAGATCAGTGGCCTATATACATAGATTATCTCCTTCAGCCAGTCGTTTCTGGCCTTAAATCGAACGTTGCATATAGGATAGCATACCGCGCAAATATTGTCAATCCCCCGCCTGGTTTGGGATGTATTGGGGCACCCCGGGTTTTTGGTAGTTTATTCGGTAGACGATTACATCCTCGCCAGCTCCTCGAAAGATTTCGGTTAGGCTAACGCCAAAGTTTTCAGCATTTTCCGGAGTTATTTGCGGATCCCGAGATGTCGTGCGCACAATACTATACATGGTTTTTGTTTGATGTGAAGGGAGTTGTTTTCGAAATGTTTGTGGGTCGGCAACCTTAAGCGTGTTGCATTCTGAATACCATGAAACCGCCGGACGATACGTAGTGATTGCCCAAACCGCACAGCCGCTTTTTTCCTGGATACTATCGTTATGTATAATTTCCGATGCCTGAACATACACATTACGCAGCCGGTCTTGCTCCTTTGCGCGGAAAAATGTATCGGTTTGCTGGTAATGTATGGCGGCAAACGGAAGCGTTGTAAGCATAATAAGCGCCATAAATCCCGCATGCAGTATTTTTGGTTTATGTTCAAGTAACATATATATTCCCGAAATACCTACCCCTGAAAGAAGCGCCACGGGAAAAAATACGTACCGAGGTTCAGCGTGTATTAACAAGCCAGTCAAGAAAAAAACTCCTATGCCAATGGCGCCAAGCCATAGTAAGCCTTCGTGGTTTTGCCGCAGGTTTTTTCTGAATAAGATGACAAAAGTTACGATTACCCCCGTAATAGCAGCCGCTCCCACCAAGGGGCCGGCAAGCGTATAAGGCAACCATTGTATGAAATCGATAAGTCCCTGGCCCAGATATTCTCGTCCGGCTGCGCTGGCGCTCTTAGTCAGTATACCGGTTGGATTTCCGTAAACCTGAAAAGCTTGTATTAGGTGGGGAAGCATAAGAAGGATGAAGAAGGCGATTGTTTTTCCGAGAGGTGGAAACGCAGAGCCCTCTTTGTTCACGAACTTTGGAAATAAAATAAGCGCAGACATTATTCCAATAACGCCAAGCGATGCTGCGGCGCCATAGCGCAGATAAAATGCCAAAGCGGTAAAGGGAGCCGCAATATAAATAGCCTTACTTTGACCTGCTGTTTTGTAATAACGCCACAGTAGCCAGAGAGCCGCAAATAGCATACCAGCCGAGGGAATATCATTCAAAAAATTTGGCGCTTCGCGTAAAAATAAGGGAGACGTTCCTACGAGTAATACAGTAGCAAGGGCTACCCACAAACTTGCAGTTCGCTGAAATAGTAAAAAAAGAAAGACAAGAGTTATGGCGCTAAAAAAGACACCGAACATACGAACATCTTTTTCAGAATCAGTAAGTTGCAGTATAAACCAAGCAAATCCGGGCATTCCAATGGGGCGGTAAATGCCAAACTCATCAGCCGGCGCATTTTCAATCCAGGAACGGGCTTCTGTAAGGTATACGGCTTCGTCGTGTCCTAATGGTTGAGACCCCACCAGAGACCAGAGGACAAGAAAAGAGCTGGAAAAAATAAAAACCAAAACAACGCCAAAAATCAGACTTTTTTGAAAAGCAGATATAGGCACAATAATCTATCGGGTTACGCTTGTTTTTGCATATCTTATAAATACAACGCAGCAAACCCCATAACGTTTCACAAAAAAACAAAAATACCGCTCCAAGCGGTATTTTTATTCACTTTCCTTGCGTGAGGAAATCCAGTCCATAAAGCGCTTTCTATGCTTATCTATGGACCAGGCGTTTTTGCTTTTAAAAAGCGAGGGATACGCTTCCTGAAATTCTTTTAGGGTTTCCTCGGAAGCTCGCGGAAAAGCAGAGGGAGCGCTTTTGTTGTAAGACTCCAAAAAAGCACCCATAGGCGTAACCTCCTGGTTTTCAAGCAGGTCGTTGTACTTGCTGCTTCTCATATGGGTATCTTACCATATATTGCCGTATATATCAAGTCTCGGGAATTTCTTTAAGAAGCAGTTCGGCGAAAAATTTTATGTCTTCGTTTTTATACAGGGATATGGCATGTACGTTTGGCGTAATGTTTTTAAATATTTCTTTCGCCTGCTGTATTTCATAATCGCTTTTCAGGTCGGATTTGCAAAGCGCGATAATTTCTTTTTTTGTCAAAAGGCTTGGGTCGTAGTTTTCAATTTCTTTGCGCACCGTTTGGTAGGCTTTTAGCAAGTCACTGTTTTCCAAAGAAATTACGTGCACCAACATGTGCGTGCGCTTTATGTGCCGTAAAAATTTGTGCCCCAGTCCTTTTCCGGCGGCTGCTCCTTCTACCAGGCCCGGAATGTCGGCAATAATATAGCCATGCAATTCTCCCAGGCTGGGTTCCAGCGTGGTAAACGGGTAATCGCCCACTTTGCCGTGGGCCGCGGTAAGCTCGTTCAGCAGGCTTGTTTTGCCAGCATTAGGCAAACCTACCAGCCCAATATGCGCGATAAGTTCCACTTCAATATAAAAGTTTGCTTCTTCTCCCGGCTTTCCCGGGGTGGCTTTGTCTGGCGAGCGGTTTCGCGAGCTTTGGAACGATTTGTTTCCTCTGCCGCCAAATCCGCCCGAAAGCAAAAGTACGCGCTCGCCTTCCTGGTTTAGGCTGTATTTTTCGCCGGTTGTTTTGTTGGTAATAAGAGATCCCACCGGCAGTAAAATATCCAAATCTTTGCCGTTGGCCCCGTGCAAATCTTTTGCCTGGCCGTGTTTGCCGTTTTCGGCCGCCATTTCTTTTTTGGCGCGGTAACGCGAAAGCAAATGCACGTCGCGCAAGGCTTTCGCGTACACGTTTCCGCCCCGGCCGCCGTTTCCCCCGTCCGGGCCCGCAAGGTCTTTTTCTTTGGTATGCAGCCACCTAACCACGCCGTTTCCCCCATCGCCCGCCTTTATGTGAATCTCTATTTCGTCAACAAACGCCATGCCTTTACTCTACTGCTTTGCCGCCCCCCCAGCAAGCAACCCCCCCCTCCCTCCATCACCGCCAAATATTCCACCCATTCCCTCTTTTTGGTAAATTCTTATAGCTATACCTTCACAGGGTTTTTTATTCGAGGAACAAGTAAATTGTTACTAAAGAACAAAATCTCCTTACCCTGCTTTATTTCGTACGCAGTATGCTGAAGTATATATTTTTGCTTTTTTGTAGCCCTATAGAGTTCTCGTATCGCACGTACATTGTCATAGGATACAATCCATCTCACGTTTTTCATTTTTCGAATCTCGCTACTAACTTTTTTGTGGTCCTCATGCTTATAATGGTTCATATAAAGAGACGGGCCTTTTAAGTAGTACGGGGGGTCGAAATAGAAAATTGTATTTTGAGTTACATCTTTTTTTTGGAGTTTCTTAATTAACTTTAAGGCGTCTGAATGGTGAAGATGAATACCATCCTTAGCGGAAGCAATGAATTTGATTCTTTCGGTTAATTCTTCCTTATTAAAGCGACAATCGATTTTGTACTTTCCAGTTTGCGCAAGTCCGCCAATCATCCCTCCGTCAATGATTCCTGAGTGATTTGTTCGGTTAAGAAAGAAAGTAGCAAAACCCAAATTAAATAACGATGTTTTCTCTTTATTGGTATGAATTGCTTTAAACTTTTTCCAATTCTCTAGCGTGATTTCGGTGTTTTTAATTTTTCTACAAAATCTTTCGGTGTCATAAAGGATAGAGTGCCAAAACGCATATATTGCCCTATCGTAGTCGTTAATGGTTATTTCTTTAACATAACCGTTCAGCAACAAATGCAAGGCAACAGAAGCGCCGCCCGCATAAGGCTCCACATAATGTCCATTTATATTATTCTTCTTGCACACCAAAGCAACAAATTTTGCCAATTTGTTTTTTCCGCCCGGATAGCGAAGTGGTGAATAAAACATGGGATTATTTACTATTATTTTTCCCGTGTGTATTTTTCAACATTTGTCCTACAACAATTGACATTGCAATAGTCTGTTCCAGATTAGAAGATGCGGTATAATCATGCGCTCCTGTCTGAAGTAGCTTAATAAGTTTGTCTTTATCGACAGATTGGGTACTCAGTGTAGTTTTTTGATCTTGAGATAAATTATTTTTAGCTGTATCAAAATTTTTATTGATGTATACATCAATCTTATCTCCGTTACTTGTTGCAGACTCTACAAGTAAACGCAAAGACATCCTGATTAAACTAGGAAAGGTTTCGGAGAGTTGCTCTTTATTTTTTTCGTAATATTTATATAAATCGGAGATGTCTCTATATAAATTATTTGTGGACCCATTGTTTAGCGACAAGTCGCCTCCAAAGAAAGCAAGTCTAGATTCCTTACTTCGTGGCGTCTTTCTTGTGCTAACACCGCCAGTAGCGTTATCAATTTTCACTACTTCAGCTTCCTTTGAATCGTCATATGGTACTATTTTAGCTGCAATTTCCGGAAACTCTACTAGGAGGGTCTCCTTAAGTTTTCCTCTATTCTCACCCCTGGTAGCAATCTTGCCACTCTCAACCACCGAGACAACCTTTTGTAAAATGTCCTCTACGTCATCCTTTTTATAGTTAGACACTAATCCTTGAATTGGATCAAGATGGAAACCTATTTGCTTGAGTTTTCCGTCCGTCAATAATTCCTTTTTAACGAACCCTTGATTCATTTTTTTGTTTTGACTAATCATGCCTCCAGATTGCTCTTCAAATCGCACAAAAATACTTGGTTTTTGACCTCGATGCTTATATAAAAAATAATCTCTTTCAAGGGGCCCCCATGACCCACTATTAACATGCTTTCTTTCTATATTGGTTAAGGCAGTATCCTTATCACAGATATTACAAGGAATTTTAGAAAGCTCACGCAATTCTTTGGGGCCATCTTCTAAAAATAACTTTCCAGTTAGTGAGGAATATAATTCTCTATTTTGTAGATATTTTAGTACAGCAATGCGACGATTCCCGTCAAAAACAACCGGTTTATCATTAATGAAAACAACTGTGGGTATTTCGCTAAAGTCGTAGTGTTTTCCCATTTCTTTGACCATTTTCCCTAAATTCCATTTAGTAGGGCTTTCGTCAATCGCTCTTTTTATAATGTCGTAATCGGTACTTTCAACATCAAGGTGATCTCGTGGGTTTTCAGACCACAGGTGTAAATCTTTGACCTTAACTATTTGGATTTCTTGTTTCGCCATATTAAATCACGATTCTAAAAGGTTTTAAGCAATCTTTTCAAGGACTTCGGCTGTATTAGGTTACGATGCCATATTCTCATGGATTTTTCAATCGGTATATAGACCAAACAAGAAACGCTAGATCTAAACTAGCGCCTCCCTCACTTCTCTCCGGTTTCTTTCTGCAAAGAAAAATACTTTTTCTTTCACTCGCCAATTCTAATACCGAAACTTCACTAAAGCTAAACCCTAAAATATAACTGTTATCCCTTTTGAAATTTTCGAAGGCATCGTTTGCATTTATCCCTCTTGAGAGCCCGAGCACCTGAAGATTTTCAATCTCTCGTCCTTCAGGATCACGTGTATCTCCTTCGCTTGTTAGAAAAATAAACCTTCTCATAAGCTCAGACAAACCATAATTGAAATTGGGGGTAGGATTTTCTGTCGGAGAAATCGAGGTTTTTGTCGTCTTGCCAGACGAGTTCGGTGAGATTTTGGTAGTCTTCGTTGTAGCCACGGCACATTACCAAAATCCGATGCGATAGACTATATGGTGTAGTTCTCAAAATAAGCTTTGCGAGAAACGGGTTAATCGTGATTTCCATAGAGTGCGGCGGCCATAAGTTTTGCCATTTTGCGGCGTTCGGTTGCAACATCCATGCACCAGGCGTGGCCTTTTACGGTGACAAGCATTTCGAGGTATTTTTGCAGCTGCTTTTCGTAGCTGGTATCGCCTGGGCTTAAATTCTGCAAAATCCGCTTCTGTGGCTCAAGCTTCTGTTTTGCTGTTTCGTATTCGTAGCGGGTCATACCCCGATCATTGATCGAGAAAGGCGATGTGTCAAGCAAGTCGGTAATGCCCAGGGGAAACAAATTCGAGATACCCTTTATCGCGCAGAACCTGCAACTGCTGGCGAATTTTATCTTTAATATGCCTATTATCTGGATGAAGCTGGCTCAATTCCTTTTCAAAAGCATATACATCATCCAGGACAAACTCTTTTTTGCCAATCTTCTCCACGCACCGCATAATATCCAATAGCCAGCCTTTTGCAGCAATCTCCTTTTCCTCGCGCAAGAAAAGCGTTTTCTGCCATTTATTCAGTACGTTTTCCTTGGGCTCGACAATTCTGTTGCGGACAAAAAATACTTTTCCGGTTTCCGGTATGGTTTGCAGTAAAATATTACATCCTATGAAACCGGCACGGCGGGCGGTAGGAGCTAGTGCTTTACGCTTCTCAATCATCGAGGGTACAAAAAAGTGTTTTGGAATCACCAAAAAGTTTAGAACTTCAAAATGTACTGGGTCGTAGTTGAGAAAGAAAAAGTTGGGGTTGTTGCTTTCTTGCAAACGCTCAATCATGGTACGATAGGCGCCGTCAACTATCCTGTTCCCCATAGAATCCTTTTTGCTTTTCAGCTCGTAATCCTCTTTGCAATTCGAGCAAAAGAAATCGGCAACAGGCTTGCCGCTTCGGTACTTGTTGATATCGAGATGCCCACAGTTTGGACAATATGCTTCTTTATCAACCCAACTTTCGGTCAGCACGCGAATTTTCTGCGATTGGCTTGTATAGCCATCCGCAAGTTTTGTTTCTAGCCGTAATTGCATTGCTTCAAACTATCCTCGCTGAAGTAGGGTTTTAGCTTAATATAGCTTAAAATCTTTTCTTCTGGCCCAGCCTTTAGAGTTTCTAGGGTTTGAACTGGCATATCTGTACTTTACCAAAAAAGTGTGGTTTTGGCGACTCTTTGGGGTCTTGGGCGATTCTTTGGGGACTGGGGAAATTGCGTTCCTCGCCAAAAATCTTTACAATAACTGAATGGAACTTTCGGTTATTGTAATAGGCATAGGATTACTGGTATTTTTGGCGCACTTGTTTTCGCTTATGTTTGAGCGTTTTCATGTTCCCGATGTGTTGTTTCTTTTTGGCATAGGCATTGTGCTGGGGCCGGTAACTGGAGTGCTCTCGGCAGAATCCTTTGGCCAGTTTGGCAGCCTTTTTGCTCTTTTAACGCTGCTTATTATGCTGTTTGAAGCGGGGCTCGACATGAAAATCCGCCAGGTGTTGGGTGCGCTTGGGCCCGCCATGGCGCTTATGGTCTTAAATTTAGTCGGGAGCATTGCCATTATTGTGCCGGCCGCTTATTTCATATTTGGCATTCCTTTGCACTTGGCGTTTTTGGTAAGCATATTGGTTGGTGGAATTTCTTCCGGTATTGTTATTCCTTTGGCAGAACAGTTGAAGCTTGGCGACAAAACAAAAGCGATTCTTGCTTTGGAGTCCAATTTGAACAACGTGGTTACGGTTGTGCTTATCTTGGCGCTGCTGCAGTTTTCCGACACGCAGGCGTTCCGGATTTTCCCGATCATTTCAGAAACCCTGGTTGGTTTTCTGGGAGCCGTGGTATTGGGAGGTGTTATCGCCTTGGTCTGGTCGCGACTGCTTTTGCCTATTCGGGGCATACAAGACAGCATTTTTACCACGCCCGCCGTTGTGCTTATTGTATACGGCTTGGCCGAGTTCGTCGGCACCAACGGGATTATGGCGGCGTTCGCGTTTGGCATTACTTTGGGCAATCTGGAGTTTCTGAAAGTGCGCCCCCTTCCCCTTTTGCGGCACTTGGAAGCATTCCATCTTACCTTGCAAGAGAAAAACCTTTTCTCGGGCATGGTGTTTTTGCTCAAAACATACTTTTTCGTGTTTATCGGCATATCAATGAACATTACCAATATTCCATATTTGCTGTGGGGGGTGGCGGTGGTACTTGCCTTTCTTGTCCTGCGCGACGCGACGGCGCGCCTGGTCTTGCGCCAAAGCCTGCCAAGCTTTGATCTTGAGATACTCAAGCGCATGATGCCAAAAGGGCTTGTGGGAGCGGCCCTGGTCTCTTTGGTGGCAAACCAAACCGTGCAAGACTTAACCTACCCCATTATCCTGTTCAGTATTGTATTCACCAGCATATTAATCTTCTGGGCCAAACGCAAAAAGCCGGCGGCATCAAGCCTTGCGGTTCCGGTTGCAGACAGGCCTGTTCCGCCTCCTCCCTTTTTTACAGAAGAGGTGAAATAAGAAGGGCGAGGAGCAGGGCTGCCAGGGTGTAAACAAGCGTAAATTTGAGCACGTGCCGCAGCCTTACGGCAGAGGCGAAAAACAGCAAGATGGGCGCGTTAAAAATAGGCGAAATAGTAATAAATACAAATACGCCAAGGGGGCTCATTCCCAAATCCAGAAACGCTTTTCCTACAGGGTAGTTGCCGAATATGGTGCCCACATACAAGACAAAGCTTAGCGCGATGGCCGCAAGAAAACTCTGAATTTCCCCTTGCGCGAGGTTTGCTACCAGTCCTACGGGGACAAAGGTTTGGATGGCGGCGGCCAGGCCAATGCCCAAAAATACAAGGAGAAACAGTTTGACTTGTCTTTTGAAAAACGAAGAAGGGGCGGCGCCTTTTGGTCGCGCTTTGAACACAACGCGGTCTTTTTTGAGCGCGAAAGCCGCGGCCAAAAGCGCGCAGAACACGACAAAAAGGTTTGCCGTTGCGAATACGATTCCAAACAAGCCCGCGAGAATAAAAAACGACTGCACGCCGTATGCGCGCTCTGCCCCCAGAAAACTTAACAAAAGCCCGGGATGCACGCCTTTTCTGGCCAGCCCCTTTGCCATGGGAAGAAACGACATTGTTGTTAAGGGAGAGGCCATGCCCAAAACTTGTACCGTGAACACCCGCGAAATAGTTTTTTTCTGGAAATGCCGCCGGAGAAATTCTGGCGTAAGGTACCTTCGGATACCATAATCAAACGCCACGCCCAAAAGCATCCACGGGATAATCGTGACGCTGTGCTCTACAAAGTAGCCAAAAAACGTTTCACCCATTGTTGATTCTGTAATTCTACCAAAAAATTCACCTGGCGAGAAGCTATGTCGCCGCAAACAGCGATCGCGTTTTGGAACGACATAGTTTTTAAACAAAAACCAGCCTTTTGCAGCTGGTGTACTCACTCCGTTTAGGCGAGTTTTGGTTTTATTGCGAGCGCTTCATACATCTCTTTTATCTGGTCCTCGAGCTTTTCGAGACGGCGTTTGTAGTCGTCCTGAATAAGGCTTTCGAGCTTGTCAAAGCGTTTATATACGATATTAAAATCTTTTTGGATAGCGTTAAAATAGGGTTCCACCGCCCTGTCCACTATTCCAGGGACTTTTTGTTCAATTATTCCCCCAACCTTTTCTTCGACAATTCCTCCAACCCTTTCTTCAATAACATCTCCAAGCACTTCCTTTATATCTTGTAAATCTTGTTTGTCCAAAGCCATAATTCTATTATAGTTCTGTGAAATTTGCTGTCAACTTTTCTATCGTGGCCTGTTGTGTCTTGCGTGCCCGTCCGTTCTATCCTCCCCGCCGTAGAGGTTAATCAATGACTTCTTGCAAGTAAGCTTCCAATTGTTTTAGGGCAACGCGCCGCATGGAAGTTTCTTTCTGTTCTTCTTCTGTCATTTCGCTCCACGTTTTTGTGTACCCGTCTGGCGTAAATATTGGGTCCCAGCCAAATCCGCGCTCCCCTTTTGGTTCCTTGGTAATAGTCCCCCGCTTTTGAGCTTCAAATGTTTTTAATTCTTTCCCGTCGTAAAATCCAAAACAAACTTCAGCAACAGCAGTTCGATTGTTGTAGTTATTAAGAAGTTTGCATAGCCCGTTGTTATCCAGTTCATTTAAGAACCATTTAATAAGCGGTCCTGGCAGTTTTCCCAATGCAACAAATGTTAGCGATGTGTCTTCTACCAGCACTGGGCCTTGAATAAGTTTGTACGCTTCTTTTGCCTTGTGCTCGACAATTTCTGTCAAATCCAAAGACTGGATTTCTGGTAAATCCAATTTTTTGTGCTCAACAGGATAATCCAAATGCCGGCTTAACTGCTCGGCTTTTGCTGGATTTCCCGTAATAAACGTAAGGTTCATAAAGTAACTTTACCAAAAAATGCACCCCGCTGGAAGTCTAGCTTTTTATAGGGATGTCGCTGAAAATGCCGATCGGCGTTACAAGCGACATGGTACACACAGGTCAATAACTCCCTCCCTGTCCACCCCTGCTCCCTGTCCACCCCAGGGGTGGACAGGGGATCCAAAAACGGAGCCAGTGCGCTGAAACACACTGGCTTAGCGGAGCTTGCGGCGTTGGCAGCGATCGAGTAAGAGCGCCGCCGCTTGCTCCTAGGCACATAGAGTTTGAAGCCTCCATGACCTACTGCCCATGATAATGATCTAGAGATGAATGTCAAGCAACGAATAGTAACAAATACGTTAAAGTATTACGAATTATAGTATCAAACAGCTAATAATATAGATATTACATATGATACTATAGCTCACCTATCCGTAAACTGGCTATTACTTTTCCGCCTTCTACGCAAATGTCATCCACTTGCGACCAGCTGCTAAAATGGCCTAAAGCTTTGTCTAAGTAGCCAAACTGCGCGGGAGTAATGCAGTCTATTTTTTGCTGCAGCACATAATTTGCGGCTTGTACTTGTTCTTCAATATGCGAGGAGTGCAGTTTGCGGGCTAAGGCTAGGGCATCTTTACAGCTTAACGCCTGAATTTCTTTTTTGTGTTGTTTAAACACATTGCGCATGTCTGCGGCGAACATACCATACGAGTGGTATTCGTATTTATGCCAGCGCTTAGCGTATTCTGCACCTTCCTTGTCTTCGTGCTTTTTGAGATCCGCAACAATTGCGTTGTATAAGGCGGTCATCTTTGAATTAGAGTAAGTTTTTTGGCGCGGGGCAAGGACTTTATTTGGGATTCGCGTTTTAATGCGCTGCTTCTGTTTGGGTGCTTTTCGGTGTACAAAAGTTTCTTTGGTTTTTTGGAGCGGGTGTAGGCGCCGCCTTTTCCTAATGTATGCTCTTTAAACCTGCGCTCCACGTTGGTTGTAATACCAGTATAAATCGTTTTGTCTTCGCACTCGATTAGGTAGACGAAGTACATAGTGTTGCCGGGCTAGGATTCGAACCTAGAATATTCTCCTCCAAAGGGAGACGTCCTACCGTTAGACGACCCGGCAATGTTCTATTGTTTTGTTTCTCGAAAAATTTCCAAAAATTCTGCTGGCGAAACGATTTTAACGCCGCGATATTTTTTTAAAGGCAATAAATGTTTTGTGTCTCCCGAAACGATATAATCGGCTTTTCCTTCCACAGCGCATTCAAGAATACGGTTATCTGGCGGGTCTGCCGCAATTTCCGTTATTGATTCCCTGGGAGATACAAATTCCGATATGATTTGGAGAGAAAGAAGGATGCGAGCGATTTCTTGCGCAGACTTTCCTATTTTTAACCGTAGAACCCTGTCGATCTCTTCTGAAATTGCTTGCGATATCAAAAGCCGGAATTTTCTTTTTCTTCCAAAATCCAATACATCTCGCGGTTTTCCGGGAGTAAGAACGGCAGAAATATACACATTCGTATCAAGGACAACCCGAAACATTTATCGTTGTTCGTTTCTGTATTCCTCGACAAGCCGCTCCACGTCCTTTTCGCCCTTAATGCCCAATTTTTGCGCACTTCGTTCCCCGGCTTGGTATATGTCTTGCCAATTCCGTTCAGAGACAATGTACTGTTCAAGGGAATCTTTGAGTACCTCGCTCTTTGGAACTTTTCGTTGTTCCGCAATCTGCTCCACGGCCTTGTAGAGGCCTAAAGGGACGGACATATTTACGATTTTGGTTTGTCTTGCCATATATTTAGAGTAAAGGATTCTCATTACTAAGTCAAGAGGCGCAGGATTCCACAATAGCGAGTTCCAGGGGGAGCTGAATAATGCTGGAATATTTCATTTTTTGCTCGGCTTCCATAAAGTTTTCCACGGCGGCCACCAATTCTTTTTCCTCAAACTTTTCTGCCTGGGTTTTCATGCGGTCTAACTGCTCTGGGGTAAGCTCGGTTTCAAACATTTTGTCCAAAGCCGGATTTATTTTAAGCACCAGAGTGTGGCGCAAATACCGCACCGCGTTTTTGGCAAATTCCTGCGGGTCCATGCCGCTTTCCAGGTTTTTGTTTAAAAAATCAATGGCTTCGCCCGGCTGTTTGTCTGCCAAAAACTGGGCAAAGTCCCCTACCAGGTTTAAATCCACCAACCCCAGCAAATCCTTTATCGCGTCTGCTCCAATTTCCTCTTTTGCGTTAAGAATGGAGTGAAAAGTTAAAACCTTATCAAGCAGGCCAATGGCGTCGCGCATGGCTCCCCCGCTGTTTTGCGCGATCAGTTCAAGCGCCTCTTTTTCTATGGCGGCGTTTTCCGCTTTGGCAATTTCCGCAAGTTTGTTGGTAATTTGGGGCACCGTAAGCTTGCGAAAGTCAAAGCGCTGGCAGCGGGAAGCTATGGTAGAAATCATTTTGTGCGCTTCCGTGGTGGCCAAAATAAACATCGCGTGGGCCGGAGGCTCTTCCAGCATTTTAAGCAGGGCGTTGGCAGCCTCTTTGGTAAGCTGGTGCGCCTCGTCTATAATAAACACTTTGTATTTGAGCCTTGCCGGAGAAAACGCAATGCCTTCGCGCAAGTCGCGCATTTCGTCTATTCCCCTATTGCTGGCTGCATCAATTTCAATTAAGTCGATGGCGCGGCCCGCGTTTATTTCGCTGCACGCGTCGCATGTGTTGCACGGCTCTCCCGCTTTTGGCGCGGCGCAGTTTACCGCTTTTGCCAAAAGCCTGGCCAAACTGGTTTTGCCAGAACCCCGGGGGCCGGAAAACAAATACGCGTGAGAAAGCAAATCCCCTGCCACGGCGTTTTTTAACGTTTGCACAATGTGCTCTTGCCCGACAACCTGATCAAAGGATTTGGGCCGATATTTTCTATACAGTACGATATTCGCCATAGAATAGAAATGTAAAAACTATATTTTTTGCACGGTTTTATTCTGATACCATTCTGCGAACTTTCGTATAGCTTCGTTGAAGGGGCTAATATTATCTCTCATTTCTAAATCTTCCGCCAAAGTAGCGCCATATCCTTCAGGAATAAAGATGGGATCAAAACCGAACCCCTTGTCTCCTCGGAGAGTTTCTGAGATTGTTCCTCTACATGTAGAGGTAAACTCAACCGGCTCTCCGTTAGGTTCGCAATAACCAATAGAAAGTATCCAATCAACACTCCGGTCTTGTTTGCCTTCCAGCAGTTTGATGATGCCTTCGTTCCCTATGCGGTTAAAGGAAAATTTCGTATTTACTCCGGGAAAGCCGTTGAGAGCTTTAATGAATAGGCCTACGTCTGTCGTGAGAACAGATTTCTTGTATTTGTCGGCACAATACTTTGCTCCTGCTAACGCTACTCCTTGCGTAGTTTCTTCTGATTTGTCCTCTGGATATTCAGCATCCAGCATTTCAATCTTAAAATCAAAATTCATCCGTTCTAAGATGTTATTAAAAGACTCTACTTTCCCTGGATTTGAAGTTACAAGATAAATTTTATTCATTTGAAGATTGACTATTGACAAGTTGGGCTGGTTTGCTATAATAAAACTACATTCGGCATTAGCCGCGGCCCCGCTTGAAAGAGCGGGGAACGTTTTTTACATAAAGCTGTTGGAACCCCTCTTTAATATTAGAGAAATCATTGGTATCAAGTGTTCCTAGACGAGACGAAAGCCTGCGATGATCAATTGCGCGCGCCTGGTGTAAACATGCAACCCTGCTTTTGCCTTGTTGCCGGAATTCTACATACCAGCTTCCCGTCCTTTTTTGTGTTGTCGTGGGTATAACAAAGTAAAATCCGTGGGCAAGCTTTCTAAAGATAATCACCGGCCTTGAAAAGAGCTGGCTTTTTCCATTTACTTCAGATCCCACATTCTCTCCTACGCTTGCCCACCAAATCTCTCGCTCAGAAACAAGCGGCGGCTGATGGGTTGCTTTGTGGAGCCTTTCTTTTAGGCTTATCCATTCGAGAAATCTTTTCATATACGCCTATCTTCGAAAAACAATTAATTTGTATCCCAGGAAATTCCAGGTGAGCACCAAAAATGTTCCCACCAAAGCTCCCACCGTAGGC
The DNA here is from genome assembly GCA_036397395.1 of Minisyncoccota bacterium. Taxonomy (GTDB): domain Bacteria; phylum Patescibacteriota; class Minisyncoccia; order Minisyncoccales; family UBA10102; genus DASRUP01. The sequence continues at coordinate 6,586 of DASWIZ010000025.1, read as the reverse complement.
CATGTGCTTGCCGATATGCCAAACTGCGGCCCAATAATGTTTACTACAAAAGAGGCAGATCCCACGTTAATAAAAAATCCAATGCCGCTTACCACAAAGAATTGCGCAAATTCTTTGCCTTTTTGGGAAATGCCTTGTCTTGTTTCTCCTTTTGCCCCAAATGTCCAGTATTTGTTCCACACATAGCTGTTGCCCACGGCGCACAAAAACGATATTCCCTTAAAAACAGAAAAGCCGCCTCCCGTAGCAATGCCGGTTGCGGCAATAAGAATGTTTAATATGGCAAGGTCCAAAAACGTGTTTAACGCGCCCACCAGCAAAAACTTTGCTTCCTGCAAAGCCACCCGGATTTTTGCGGCCAGCGCCATGGCAATTTTCATGCCTATGGCAGACAACAGGGGAAAGGCAACAAGCGTAAACTTCAGGTACGGCACCGTGTTGAGTTTTTCAATGTTACCCGTAAGTTTTACCGCGACAATCAAAAAAGCAATCAAAAACCCTATAATTGTAGCCAAAAGAATATCACGTTTCATAATGTTGCATTGTAGCACACAATGGAAAATTCGTCCTACCCATGCTACTATAAGATATTATGGCGCAGGTGTACAACACGCTTTCTAAGAAAAAGGAGGCATTGAAGCCCCTCGACAAAGCTCGGGGCAAAAAGTTGCGACTTTTTGTATGCGGGGTTACTACCTACGACTTTTCGCATATAGGGCACGCGCGCACCTATATTGCTTTTGATATGGTAGCAAAGTACCTGCGGCACAAAGGGTACGACGTGTTTTATTTGCAGAACATTACCGATATAGACGACAAAATTATTAAGCGGGCAGAAGAAACCGGCGAGAATACTATGAAGCTCTCGCGCCGTTTCGAAAAGGAATATATGGCAGACACAAGGGCTTTAGGTATAAATTCCATAACAAAATATGCCAGGGCAACCAGCCACATAAAAGAAATTATCAACCAGGTAGAGCGGTTACTGAAAAAAGGCTATGCGTATAAAACCGACGACGGCATTTATTTTGATATTTCAAAATTTAAAGAATACGGAAAGTTATCCGGCCGTACCACCCAACAGGCGCAAGATGCAACTTCTAGGATTGATGAATCGGATAAAAAGCGCAATAAAGGGGATTTCGTTCTTTGGAAAGAAGTTATCGCTCGAAGTTTAAAAAGAGTGTATCTTAATGAGCCAACATGGATGAGTCCGTGGGGGTATGGCAGACCCGGGTGGCACATTGAAGACACGGCCATTACCGAAAAGTTTTTTGGTCCGCAATACGACATGCATGGGGGCGCCCAAGACCTCATATTCCCCCACCACGAGGCTGAAATTACGCAAATGGAAGCGGTTTCAGGCAAAAAACCGTTTGTAAAATACTGGATGCATACGGGTTTCCTTACGGTAAAGGGCGAGAAAATGAGCAAGTCGCTTGGCAATTTTGTTACCATTCGCGATTTTCTCGAAAAACATCCCGCTCGGCTTCTTCGTTATTTCGTACTCAAAACGCATTATCGCTCCCCTATTGATTATTCCGAGGAAATACTGCAACAGAGCGAAAGCGAGCTGGAAAGGCTGGACGAGTTTGCAGATAGATTAAAATCCGAAGCACGAAATTCGAAATCCGAAACAAATTCAAAACCTACCCTACGGGGAGTCGCGTCCGCGACAATCAAAATTCAAAATTCAAAATTGGCTTTTGCTAAAGCGATGGATGATGACCTGAACACGCCTTTGGCTATGTCGATCTTGTTTGATTTGGTTCGCGAAGGAAATACGCAAATGGATAAGGGGCAGTTGAGTAAGGCGCAAGCAAAAGAAATCCTAGCTTTTTTAAAAGAAACAGACACATACTTTGGATTTATTTTTTGGGGTAAAGAAAAACAAGCTGTTCCCGCGGAAATACAAAAGTTCGCCGATCAGCGCGAGCAGCACCGGAAAGCCGGAAACTTCCAGGAAGCCGACGCTCTACGCCTCGCAATTGTCAACGCCGGCTGGACCGTGGAAGACACCCCCTCTGGCTATAAACTGAAAAAGCTGGTATAGGAAAAGTACTATGGCAGAGGCTGCAGACCAAAAACTACAAGTAAGGGACAAATTGCCCCCGCAGAATATAGAGGCGGAAATGAGCCTTTTGGGCGCTCTTATGCTGGACAAAGACGCCACTGTAAAGGTGGCTGATTTGGTTGACCCTCGGGATTTTTACAAAGCAACCCATCACGTCATTTACGAAGCCATGCTGGATTTGTTTGCCAAAAACGAGCCCGTGGATTTGCTTTCGGTTTCGAGCCGGCTTAAAGACAAAGGTAAAATTGATGAGGTTGGCGGCCACGCCTACTTAACCCAGCTTATCAATACCGTGCCCACGGCCTCGTACGTTCTGTCGTACGCCAAAACCGTGCAAAACAAACGCGTGTTGCGCGACCTTATTTCCATTTCGTATGAAATTGGGCAAATGGGGTATAACGAAAAAGAAGATCCCAACGTGCTGGTAGATTTAGCCGAACAAAAAATATTTTCCATTGCGCAAAAATCTTTAGCGCAAAACTTTGAACCCTTAAAACAGGGTTTGGAAGAAGCGTTTGAGCGGCTGGACCGTTTGTCCAAGCATGAAAAAGCCACGCGCGGCATTCCCACTGGCTTTGCGGATTTGGATAATTTGCTTTCGGGGTTTCAAAAGTCAGACCTGATTATTCTGGCGGCGCGCCCTTCGCTGGGAAAATCCGCTTTGGCCTTGGACATTGCCCGCCGCGTTGCCGTGCAGGATAAAATTCCCGTGGGAATGTTTAGTTTGGAAATGTCAAAAGATCAGTTAATAGATCGTATGATAGCTTCGCAAGGCCAGGTGGATTCATGGCGCCTGCGCACGGGCAAGCTTTCGTCCGCGGGCGACGACAACGATTTTGCGCGCATCCAAGATGCGTTAGGGGTGTTGTCGGAAGCCCCCATTTACATAGACGACACCGCAAGCCAAACGGTATTGCGTATGCGGGCTATGGCCAGAAGATTGCAGGCAAACCACGGGCTGGGGCTTATCATCATTGATTATCTGCAGTTGGTGTTGCCTTCAAACTCTCAAATGGGCATGGTTCAGCAGGTTACGGAAATTTCCCGGCAGTTAAAAGGGCTGGCCCGCGAGCTCAATGTGCCCGTGCTCGCGCTGTCGCAGCTGTCACGTGCGGTGGAGCAGCGTTTTCCCCCGCGGCCCAGGCTTTCCGATCTTCGCGAGTCGGGCAGCCTGGAGCAGGACGCCGACGTGGTAATGATGATTTACCGCGAAGACAAGTACAAAAAACAGGAACAAGAACAAAACGCGGGCAACGTGGCTGAAATTATTATCGCCAAACACCGCAACGGCCCCATTGGTTCGGTAAAACTGTACTTTAACCCCAACACGGTAAGCTTTAGCGATTTGGATAAAAGCAGGGAATACGAAGAAGCTGAAATGGCCATAGATTTTTAATAATGTAGTACGGGATGTATCCAAAAGCAATCCAAAAGCTTATTGAGGCGTTTTCGCGCTTCCCTGCCATTGGGCCCAGAACAGCGGCCCGTTTTGTTTTCTATTTAATGCGCGCAAGCGATGCGGAAATAGAAGAATTAGTGCGGGCAATCGGCGCGGTAAAGCAGAAAATAAAATTCTGCGAGTTTTGTTTTAACGCGTATGAGGAAAATGGAAACGGCTTAAAGCTGTGCGAAATTTGCGGCGATAAAACCCGTGACCAAAACGTGTTATGCGTTGTGGAAAAAGAAAGCGATTTGGAAGCGCTGGAAAAAACCAAACAATATAAGGGCCGTTATTTTATTTTGGGCGGCGTGCAGGATATACTAAAAAAAGAAGCCGCGCAAAACATGAAAGTTGAGGAATTAAAACAGCGGGTAAACAGCGGAGTTAAAGAAGTAATTTTGGCGTTAAACCCCACGGCCGAAGGCGAAACCGCCAGCCTGTACGTGGAACGCGCGCTAAAGCCTTTTGGGGTAACCGTTACCCGCATTGGACGCGGCATTCCCGTTGGCGGCGAGCTGGAATACGCCGACGAAGAAACCCTCCGCTCGGCTCTCGAAGGCCGCAGGTAAACTTGTTTTCCCTGCAATAGCTATTTTTACTGGTGTTTATGTCATTTTAAAACGCGATCGCTTGTTAAAACGACATACAGTTTGTATAATAAGAATATGAAAGGAAACTACGGAGAAATTACAAAAGCAATTCTTCTTAGTATTGGTATAGCCGGCGTAGTAGTCCTTGTGGCAGCAGCTCCGGGTGTATTGCTGGCCGCCAAACTTTTCGAGCATAGTGGCGGGAATTTTTCTAAAAAGCGTGACAGGGAAAAAGCTGCTCGGGCGGTTCAACGACTTCAGAAAAATCAGTTTATTAAGATAAGGGAGAAGAATGGAAAGTTTGTAATCGAGTTGACTAAAAAAGGAAAGGAAAAATTCAAAGATCTTCAACTTGAAAAGTTAGAAATCATAAAACCTCCGAAATGGGATAAAAAATGGCGGATTGTCATTTTCGATATTCCTGACAGGTCTTTTAAGCGAGGACGAGATGCGTTAAGGGGAAAGTTAAAAGAGTGGGAATTTTATCAGTTGCAGAAAAGTGTTTGGGTATGCCCTTGGCCATGCGAAAACGAAATACAGGTTATAGCTGAGCTTTATGGCGTTGCTCCATATACCAATATTGTGATTGCGGACAAAATTCTTGAATCTGCATCTTTACAAAAGCATTTCGGTCTCTAGCATAGCGAAAAATTCTGTTATGTCGTTTTAGAGCGCGATCGCGCTCTAAAACGACATAAAGAAGTTTTGCGACGAAGTTTGGCTATGGAGTACAATGCTATAAAATTTGCTTTTGAGATTGCCTTATAAGTTTTTGGTACAAAGCCAAGTGTTCTTTGGCCGAGTTTTCGGGCGAGTACGCTTGTACCATTTGTACCGAAGCGTTTCCTATTTGCTGGTAATTTGGCACAGCCAGCATTTTTTGTATTGCCTTGGCAAAAGATTCGGGATTATTTGGCTCGGCGAGAAAACCGTTTTTGCCATTTTTTACCAACTCCCCCGTTCCCTGGCTTTTTACTCCCACAATAGGCAGGCCGCCGGCCATAGCTTCTGCCGTAACATACCCAAAGGTTTCCGTGTCCGAAGCGTTTACAAAAAAATCATGCGTTTCAAAATATTTTTGCAAATTTTCTCTGGGAACCTGGCCCGTAAACGTAACTTGGTTTTGCAAGCCCAGTTTTTTGGTTGTATCTCTTAACATTTTTTTAGCCGGGCCATCGCCCACAATAGTAAGTTTTAATTCCGGGTTTTGCAGTTGTGCCATTGCCCGCAGTACAATGTCGATTTTTTTCTCGAATCCCAAACGGGAAACGCTTAGTATACGGTTTGTTTTTGTATAGGTTTTTTTGGGATGGAATGTGGCAATGTCCAGGCCAATGCGGACCAAATAGGATGGAATTCCTTGTTGTTCCACCAGTTTTTTCGTTAGTGGCGTAGAAGCCGTAACCGCATCGAATCTGTTTACATGGTTTCGCATAAATGTGCGAATAAGATACTTTCTGAAGTTGTCGTACCAGCTAACTTGCGGAAACGGAATCCAGTTTAAGTGAAGAATGTGCGAAATAGAAAAGTACTTGTAATAATGGTCCATAAACCCGTGAAAGGTAATAACAGTAGGAATACCCAGATTTTTGCCTGCTTTTTGCGCCAAAGAGCTTAGGAGACCTGGTGTATGTGAGTGAATAATGTCGGGAGCTTCTTTGCGCACAATATTTTCAAATGTAAGCGGATTTGGAAGAACAATCCATGTTCCCGGGTAAATAAGCGAGGGAATGCCCCAAAAAGTAACAAGACGCACCCCTTTTTTCTTTAACGGATTTGTAGATCGAAAATGCGTAAATACAACAACTTCATGCCCCTCTCTTATATACTCCTCGGCTAAAATATCAATAAACGTAACAACCCCAGCAACGTAGGGATTGTACATATCTGAAACAAACGCAATTTTCATGTTTCTTTATTCTACCCTTTCACTTCTGCGAGGACAAGAAAACCGCCTTGAGGCGGTTTCTTCTACTTCAATTCGATTGAGGTGATTTCGACTTCAGAGTAAGGCTGGCGGTGGCCGGTCTTGGTCTTTTCGCGTTTCTTGGCCTTGTATTTGAAAATAACCACCTTTTTGCCTTTGCCCTGCTTTAAGAGTTTCGCGTTTACCGTGGCCCCTTGCACGAACGGCGCGCCCAGGTGCGTACCTTTTTCGTTCTCTATAAGCAAAACTTCTTCAAAAACCACATTACTCCCCTCTTCCTGGGCGAGTTTTTCTATTTTGAGCTTTTTGCCGGGGGTAACAATGTATTGCTTGCCCCCAGTTTTGATTACAGCTATGTCTGCCATATGAAACCCAGTATATCCCAAATCCAGGGAAAAGTAAAGAGCCGCTAGGGTAACTGCTCACTGGGGGTATCCCAACAAAGCAGCCCGGTTAAGCAGGATTGGGCTGGAAGAGTTTGGCGTATTCGGCAAAGAAGTTCCTGGGTTTTGCCCACCACAGAGAGAGGAGCACAGAACAAAGGATGCTCATCG
>DASWIZ010000024.1:0-2908 GCA_036397395.1 Minisyncoccota bacterium | reverse complement strand
AGAATTGCAATCTCTGAGCGTTCTGCTTTTTCAATGTGCGTGTACTGTTTCTGGTTCTTTTGTTCGCTGTGTCTTTTTCTCTGTTTCATACGGCGGTATTCTACACCGCCGGGTGTTCGGCTTCAAACGTGAATTTCGGTTTTGGCGAGTTTAAAACCGAAATCAAGCTGCTGCTTATCGTAACGTTTGTTGCCGTAGTTTTTGTGGCGGGTACGGTTTTTGTGTTGCAAGCAACGCAGAACATTCCAGGCCCCATTCCAAACGAACAACAGGCGGTGGAAACCTCGACAGAGTTGTCTATGGAAATTGAAGGATATGACTATATCTTTTCAGGATTTGGACCCGAACTGAACGGGGAAGTGAAGATAGATTTAGACGGAGATGGGCAAGAGGAGATCGTCAGGGTATATAAAGATGACGTTACGTTTCTTGGACGCGGAAAACCGATTATTGTAAAAATCTTTTCTGGCACGCAGGGCGACTACAAAGAAGTTTTCAGTTATACTAGTGAAGCTATTGAACCGTATAAATTTGCGAACGAGTTTTTTAGTGCTCCAGAGGTATTTTTTAATTTTTGGGGCGACGGTGCAAATGCGGTTGTTCTGGACGCAATTGGCACAGGGTATGGGTCTGGGTATGCAGAACAACTTCTTTGCTTCACATATCGTAACGGACAATATGAATTGTTTCGAGGACCGCGAAAAAGTAGTGGCGAGCCCCTAAAATTTATCGGAGAAAATGGACTGGGAAACAAAATTATTGTGGCAGAACGGCGTTGGGAGCCAATTGGACCAAATGGCGAGCGCAGGCCTGGTAGCTATTGTGCAGGATGTTCCAGTAAAATGCAATTTATAATTTATACGTGGAATGGAGAAGGTTACCATAGAATAGAAGCCGGGACTACCGAAAACCTGTATCTTTCTGGGACAATTGATGAGATTTTGCGACAAGAACCGGATGTGTTAAATATGTAAAACTAAGTATCCTAATTGGAGCGGCCGCTGGAATTGTGATACCATGAAGATATTATGAAATTGCCAATTACCGACCGATTTTTGTGGGATTTGTATACATGTATTGAAGAAGTACATAAGGCATATGATTTGCTGGCGCCACCACGGTCGATGTATCAATATGTGTATCGCGATAAGATTCGCTTGCAGCGAGAATACCAACGACAAAAAGCAAAGAAAAACTTTCATCAGTTTGTTGGATATTTGCAACGGAAGGGATACATTAAAGTAAAAACGCTTGAGGGAACGAAAGGAATTGTTCTTACACCAAAGGGAGCAGAGAGAGTATTGCAAGTAAAGCGCAAATTGAAAGAAAAGAAGAAACGAAAAGACGGAAAGTGGATTATGATTATATTTGATATTCCAGAAAAGCAAAAGAAAGCAAGGGAATATTTACGAGACGCACTAGTCGATTTGGGGTATCAAAAACTGCAACAGAGCGTATGGGTGTGCCCGTACGATGTATACAAAGAAACCGAAGAAGCGGTGCGAAGTTATCGTATTATTCCTTATGTAAAGTTGTTTCTTATAGAGGAGGTATCCTAAATGGAGCGGCCGCTCCAATCGAGATACCCCTGTAATATATTTATGTAATGTACAGAGTAAGAAATGGAAAAAGGGAATAACCACGTAAAATGGAAGCGGATAGAGGTGTTTGCCGAGTTTTTGGTGTTCGGGATTGTGGTGGGAGTTATTGAAGATATTATTGCCGTAAAGGTGGTTGCCAACGCGGCAATTACATGGCATACTGTGGGTGTTATCATTCTTATCGCGATTCCGTTCGCGGTATTAGGGGAGTTCGTGGTGGACCGTATTGATTTTGTAAGCATTTTGCATAGGAAATTCGGTAAAAAGGAACATGAATAAAGTTATTGTCCTGGGAATTATCGGTTTATTGGTAGTGGGCGGGACTGCTGTTTTTGTTTTTGGCGGCTTTTCGGAACAGGGCATCGCCTATAAAGAAGGCGAGGATCAAACCGATTTGTTCCCCGCCAGGTCGCAAGAGCGCGTGCAAGGCATAGAAGACAAAGACACCGAATTTGAGGAAGTCGAACAAATCGACCCAAACGCGTGCACAGACTACAACTGTTTTGAAAAGCACTACCAGCAGGTGGTGGCCGAACAAAGTGTTGCGGACGCTTTTGTGGATTTAAAAGTCAGGTACGACAAAAGCCCGCTAGTGCGCTCTTTGTGCCATCCGTTTGTGCATGTCATAGGCAGGGCTGCCGTGGAAAAATACCCCGACGTGGCGGAAGCCTACACCAAAGGCGACCACTTTTGCTGGTCTGGATATTACCACGGGGTAATGGAAGCCATTTTATATAAAACAACTCCCGAAGAACTGCCCGCCACCATTAACGAAATTTGCGACAAAGTTCCGGGCAAAGCAACCTATTCTTTTGACTACTATAACTGCGTGCATGGCTTGGGGCATGGGGTTATGTACATTACCCAAAGCGAGTTGTTCGAAGCATTAGTGCTATGCGATCATTTGCAGGGAAGTTGGGAGCAGGAATCGTGCTACGGGGGAGTGTTTATGGAAAACGTCATAACCGATTTTGAAAACCACTTTACCAAATACTTAAAACCCCAAGAGCCTTTGTACCCGTGCACCGCGGTGCCGGAAAAAAACAAGCACGCGTGCTATTTAATGCAAACCTCGTATGTGCTGAAAACAAACGGCTATAACTTTATAGACGCGTTTGCGCAATGTTCTACCGTAGAAGAAAACCATAAAGACACGTGTTACCAAAGGTAACTGCTCACTGGGGGTATCCCAACAAAGCAGCCCGGTTAAGCAGGATTGGGCTGGAAGAGTTTGGCGTATTCGGCAAAGAAGTTCCTGGGTTTTGCCCACCACAGAGAGAGGAGCACAGAACAAAGGATGCTCATCG
>DASWIZ010000023.1:0-5931 GCA_036397395.1 Minisyncoccota bacterium | reverse complement strand
CCGGCCGAGAAAATGCCTCTCCTACCAAACTCCTTTGGAAGTCATGATGAAAAACAAACAACTCAAAACCGTTGAACAATTCTTAAAAGTCGAGGTAAACAAAAAAGCCGTCAGTGTTCGGCTTGAGGGGTAAATGTACGTGTAAGGTACAAAAATACTATAGCACAAGACATTAAAAAGTCAAGTAGTTGACAGAAAAGTTAACCTATGCTATAGTATTTCTCAAAGCTCATTTTATTATAGAAAGGATGGTAGAAGATGAAGAGGGTTTTAAAGGTTTTGGCTGTCGTGGCGGCGATTGGCTTGGTCGCCTTGGTTCTTACCTGTGGGTTGCCCGGAGTAATAGACTGGGGGGCCGAGGAAAGCCCTACGCCGACACCTGCGCCGACGGTTGTTGCGGTTCAGCCAACGCCGGCGCGGCAAACGGTGCGATCTGCGGTGGTTGCTCCGGTGCCCACGCCCCGGCTAGCACCCACGGCAACTTTGGCGCTCCCACCTACCCCGGTTCCCACACCAACAGTTCCTGCTGAAGGAGTATGGCGTTGTTGGGTATACGATAACGCCGATCAGTCGGGGGAGCCTCGCTACAGTGAGGATAAAGGCAGACTCGATTACAACTGGGGAGTGTTTCCTCCACGAGAAGACATTCCTCGAGACTACTTTTCTCTAGACTGTTTGCAAAATAAGCAGTTTCCAGGAGGAAACGTGGTGTTCGACGTTTGGACCAACGATCAAAATCTGTTGGTCACCGTGGGTGGCAAACCAGTTTTTCTGGAGCGCAATGGTCCTCCAGAGAGGTTTAAGGGAGAAATAACGGTAGAGGAGGGCCGGTACGAAGTAAGAGTAAAGTATGCAGATGTTTCAGAAAATCTGTTTGCATCGGCGTACTTACAGGTGGATATAATTTCCCAACGTGAACCTGTAGTACCACCGACATCCCTACCTTCCCCAACTCTTGCTTTCGCGGGAACAACCCCGCCGCGAACAATAGTCGGTGGACTTCCACCGCTTCAGCCACGATCCAGTATTGTGGCTGGGGAAACGGCGAGCTGGGCAATTTCCATTGCGAATCGGAACTCGATCGGCCGTACCGAGCGCGGTTCCGCGGTGGTGGAGTGTTACCAGCTTGGGCGTTCAGTGGGCTGCGGGTCTCTAGAAAGAGAGATTCGCATTCCTGGATTGGTTCCCGAGGGGCAACAGTTTGACGTTCCTCAAGGCGGAATACAAGCCCAAATCGTGGTTTTTGCTCCAGCAGGCATACAGGAACAGTGCTACGATAAACTGGTTGCCATTTACACGGAAGCTGGCGGTCGGAGAGAAGAGTATGAGCTAGTGCGCAACTTTTGCGTGAACAGTTCAATAGATGTAAGAATTCTGGCAAATCCGAGCCCTCAAGTTCGAGAGTACAATATAACAAACACTGCTCGGGTGGATCAGTCGGTGCGGGTCGGGCTGGATTGTCCTTTTTCCACTTCCGGAGTGCTATTTTACATAGCGCTGACAAACCAGGAGATTACGCAGGGGCAAACATTCGTACTTCCCGCTCAGCGCGCTTCTTTCGTGCGAGTAACGGTATATCCACAAGTCGGCATCTGTAGCGTTGAATTTTTGCCGACAGCCTGACATAAAAGCCCGGTGGAGTAGGTGTAATCCTGCTCCTCGGGCCTCTTTATTTTTTCAGCAAAATGCGGCATAATGCACAATAGTTTTGCGCCCGTGGCGAAATTGGCACACGCGTATGGCTTAGGACCATATGGGGCAACCCTTGGAGGTTCGAGTCCTCCCGGGCGCACTTATGAATATTCGATTGGTTTTTCTTACTTTGGGAATTTTCTTGTTTTTTGCTATTCACTTGTTTTTTCTCGACAAGTTCCCTTTTGTGGAGACAAACGAGGCGTGGTGGGCAGATATCGCGAATCAGTACAGTAAAACCGGGGCGTTTCGTTCGAGCTTACTTGATGGAGTTTCAAGTTTTGGACAAAACTATGTGCTTGCCCCTCGTATAGTGCTTTTTCCGCAAGCGCTGATATTTGAGCATTTTGGCGTAGGCCTGTTTCAGGCACGCATGGTGGGGTTTTTTATATATCTTGCCCTCGTTGGGGTTTTCTTTCTGGCCGCAAAACAGTTGATACCCAATGCTTTTATTAGAAACGGAATTTTCTTGTTATTTTTGGTAAATCCTTTGATTATTTCGGCGGTTCATACAAGTAGGCCTGAATTTGCGTTGGTTGCGCTTGCATTTCTCGGCGCTTTTTTGGTTATACGGAAGGCTGTATTGCAGATGCGTTTTCGCTATTGGGCTTTGTGTGCCGCTGGCGCTCTTGTAGGATTGGTTGCCGAACTGCACGCGCTAACAGCTTTCGCCGCCGCTGTGGGTTTGGGAGTAGCGCTTCTCGTCGAGGTTGCGCAAAAGCGCCTTCCTTTGTTCTCTATAGTTCCTTTTGTGGGGGGAGGGTTTTTTGGCCTTATTCCTCTTGGCATGAAGATTGCTCTCAACTTTACTATGTGGCGCGAGCAATTAGAGATTTATTCGGTTGACTACTATTATCCGATTGTTTCTTGGTGGCCGAATGTAGGGCGCATGCTTCTTGAAGAAGGAATCCGATATCTTAATTTACTGCGCTGGTTTGATACGACTTTGTTATTGTTCCTTGCTGTTCCCGTTCTTGCGGTTTTTGCATTTCATAGAAAACAAGAACGTGCCCTCGTAGTCCTTATTTCGATCTATGCGTTTACGCTTGCTGCAATATCAATTCATAAGTATGTGCATTATCTGGTGCCTGCTGCGCCGTTTGTGTTTCTTCTTGTGGGTGTTTGGCTTTCCTATTTCATAACAAGACTGGCTGAAAAAACGAATGAGTGGACTGTAACCATGGCTAAAGTTAGCTTTGTTCTTTTTCTTATACCCTCTGTTTTTCTCTCTTTATGGGCAATGCAAAAAGAAACACTTTGGAACCAGGCAGAAATTTTTGCTGCTACTCGAGGATTCATTTCCGAAGAGCCCAAAGATACGCTTGTTGTTGGTGAATTTATATGGTGGTTTGGGTTGTACGAGTACGATTACCGCGCCACGCACTGGCTGTGGCAGAGAGAGTTCCAAGACGATCTGCATGTAGCGGAAGTTCTTTCAGAGCAACTGCCCGTTATTTTATTTATCGATAGGAACTGGCTTAGCAGGTATACAACAGAAAGCCAGTGGACCTATTGGCATAGCTGGAGAGAGGGAGAACAAGAAGAGCTATTTCGATTTACAAGGGAACATTGTAAAGTTCTTCAGCCAGAAACAGCCCGTACTTTAGGAATGAATGTATATAAATGTTCATAAGGATGTGCGCATATGAAAGAATCTGAAATTGATCAACTTGTAGATTGGGTAAATTGTGATTTGTGCGGAGGAAAGAATTATCGTATAATCTACCCTGGCGCGTTTACGAGAGCTGATTTTGTGAAGGATCCGTCGTCGAGTTTTCGGTACGCGAGTTCGGAGCATGCCAGAGGCAATATTGTCGAATGCGCAGACTGCCATCTTGTGTACATGAATCCGCGCGATCGCGATATTCCTACGATATATGAAAATGTTGGCGAAGATGAATATTACCTTTCGGCACAAGAGGACCGCATTGCAACATTCGAGCGCGACTATCAAAAGTTGGAATCTGTTATTGGGTCAGCAAAGGGGCGAAAGATGATTGATGTGGGCTGCAGTTATGGTTTATTTCTCGGCGTATGCCAGAGGCACGGGTGGGAAGTGTACGGGTGTGAACCTTCGAAAGTCCAATGGGCAAAAGCAAGGGAGTATTACGCCCACGTGTACAACAAAGAACTCCGTAACTGTGGGTTTTCTGATAATCTTTTCGATCTTGTTACGATGCACGAGGTGATTGAGCACCCTAGTTCTCCTAAAGCGCTTATCCGGGATGCGCGCGCAGTGATCAAGCCGGGCGGGTATCTTGTATTGTGTACGCCAGACCGCTCGAGCTGGCAAGCGAAGATATTCGGTAAAAGATGGATAGCATACGCTCGTATGCACTTATATTATTTTACTCCTCACACCCTAAGAAGGATGCTCGAAGAAGAAGGGTTTCGTGTTGTAAAAATAGAGAAACACAAGCGCATTATTCGTTTCGGAGTTGCCATTGAGTGGATGCGGAAAAATCCTTTTCTTTATCGTGTGTTTTTGGCCATATTTGGAAATTTTTTGACTCGGAATATTAAAATTACCTCGGCAATGAGCGGAAATATGATGGTATACGCGCAAAAAATTGACCAAGTATGAAAGAAAATTCCATTCATGATCTGTACAAACACGAGACTTCCTATTGGTGGCATAAAGGGCGGCGGGTCGTCATAGATAGTATGCTAAAAAGGTTTCTCGAACCACGCAGCGCCTTGCGTATTCTTGATGTCGGGTGTGGAACAGGTATGAACCTTGAGCTTCTTTCAAAATTTGGGCAAGTGCATGGCGTTGATGCCTCCCCGATAGCAGTACACTATTGCCTTCAAAGGGGTTTTAGTGATGTGTATGAGGGAAGGGCAGAAGATCTCAAGTTTGCTGACGAATCCTTCGATATGGTCGTGGCAATTGAGCTGTTGGAGCATGTGCAAGAAGATGTGGACACGCTTCGTGAGTTTGCAAGAGTCCTTCGTCCGGGAGGCTTGCTTTTCCTGACAGTCCCCGCCTACCAATTTTTGTGGACCGAGCACGACGAAGTGCTTGATCATGTGCGGCGGTATACGCTGGGAGAGTTAAAGAAAAAGCTCCAGGAGGCTGGTTTTCGGGTTGAGAAGGGAACATACATGGTCACTTTTACTTCTCCTTTGTTCGTGTATCGTCTTTTCAGGCATCTCTTCGGGAAAAAGAACGAAACTCCGAAAACTTCTTACGTACCCGTTCCCTCTTTTCTCAATGCAATTTTTGTAGCTTCTTTCTTTTTGGAGGCAACCATAGTGAAATACGTAAGCTTGCCATTTGGCATTTCTGTGTTGTGTGTCGCGAGAAAAGTTGAAAACCCTACTTTGCGATAGTGAAAAAAACTTTTTTCTATCCTGAAATTTGGTTTCTCACGGCCGCAGCCGTCTTTACTCGGTTTTGGCACCTTTCTTCTCCTGCCCGCGTAATTTTTGACGAGACTCACTTTGGGCTCTATGCCACGAAGTACCTTTCTCATGAATACTATTTTGATATTCATCCGCCCCTAGGAAAGCTGCTTGTAGCCTTGTTTTCCTGGATAGGCGGAGTATCTTCTGGATTTAGTTTCGAACTCAATGCGCCATACGAGGACCCGTCGTTTGTGGCGCTTCGCTTTTTACCAGCTTTCTTGGGCGCTTTGTTGGTACCCCTGGCGTACCTGTTTGTAAAAGAACTCGGTTTTTCCCGACGAGCGGCTTTTGTTGCCGGATTCCTTGTGCTTTTTGACAACGCGCTTTTGGTGCAATCGCGGTTTACGATGCTGGATATTCCATTACTCTTTTTTATACTCCTATCTTTGTATTTCTTTATCCTCGCAAGAAAAACAACCATGTTTTCCGGGAAATGGTATACTTTTTACACAGCGTGCGGACTTGCCTTGGGTGCCGCCATTTCTACCAAGTGGATGGGTTTTGGCGCTTTGGGTATTGTATGGTTTTTCCAATTTCTGCACGGGAATTTTTTTGCAAAACCACGGGCTCAAAAACTTTTTATCACTGCATTTTTGGTGGTTTTGCCTATCGTTTTGTATCTTGGAGTTTTTTCTGTGCATTTCGCCCTCCTTTCTGATATTTGCCAAGAGAATTGCGGATACGTAACAGAGTAACTGCTCACTGGGGGTATCCCAACAAAGCAGCCCGGTTAAGCAGGATTGGGCTGGAAGAGTTTGGCGTATTCGGCAAAGAAGTTCCTGGGTTTTGCCCACCACAGAGAGAGGAGCACAGAACAAAGGATGCTCATCG
>DASWIZ010000022.1:0-39276 GCA_036397395.1 Minisyncoccota bacterium | reverse complement strand
CGATGAGCATCCTTTGTTCTGTGCTCCTCTCTCTGTGGTGGGCAAAACCCAGGAACTTCTTTGCCGAATACGCCAAACTCTTCCAGCCCAATCCTGCTTAACCGGGCTGCTTTGTTGGGATACCCCCAGTGAGCAGTTACTTCCGCTTAAAACAGGCGCTGCAGGTCGCCAATGGTTACCCAAATAATAAGCGGGATTAAAAGCAAAAACGAAATAAGAATGGCGCGCTGTTCCAGTTTTTCAGGCAGGGGTTTCCCGCGAATGGCTTCCAAAAGTATAAAAAACATTCTGCCCCCGTCCAGCGCGGGTATGGGAATAGTATTAAATATTGCCAAATACACTGAAATTACGGCAACAAACGACAAAAATGAAGCCGCCCCCAATGCCAGCGAATTTTTAAGCAAATCGATAACGCCCACCGGGCCTGAAACCTGCGTGCCCGCAGGCAACCCTTCCCCGCCCGTAATGCCCGAAAACAATACGCCAAACATATCAAATATGGAAAGCGTAATGTTCCACGTCCGTCCTACGGCTTGAAACGGCGCCTCATACCACGGATAGCGCACAAGGCCGGCGCGCGTAAGCGAAATTCCCATGGCGCCCTCCCCAACAGGCGGGTTTTCCCGCGGAGTAATTGACAATTGTATCGTTTCCGTGCCCCGTTCAACTATAATTTCCGCTTCCCGGCCCGCGTATTGTTTTGATAAATCCTGCAAATCTTTTACTTTTGTAATTTCCTGGCCTTCTATAGAGACAATAGTGTCGCCCAATTGAAGCCCGGCTTGGGTTGCCGGTGAATTGTTCGCAATGCCAATAAGCCTTACATGCGGATTTTGCACGTTTTCCGCGTTGTCATCAATTGCAGTGGGAATACCTATGGTTGCTCCCAGTCCCGTAAAAATAACGACAGCTATAACCCAAAACACAAACACACCCGCTGCCACAATAACAAAGCGTTGCCAGATAGGCTTTTTGTTAAAACTGCGGGGGTCGTCGCTACGTTTTTCTTCGCCTTCCATGCGTACAAAACCTCCAATAGGCAAAGCGTTTACCGAATATATTGTCTCCCCTTTCTTTGTGCCAAACAGCCGGGGCGGCAAACCAATGCCAAACTCTTCCACCTTTACGCCAAACTTTTTTGCCGCAAAAAAATGCCCCATTTCGTGGAGTATTACCAAAATACCAATGGTAAGAATCGCGATAAATATGGTCATATGTTATTCCACCTCTATTTCTTTCTTTTTTCGTTCAACCAGCTCATCAATTTTTTTGTTGTACTCATCAATTAATTTTTGCAGTTCGTCTTTCGCGCGAAATTTGTCGTCTTCCCTAACTTCGCCTGTTTTTGCTTTTTCCTGCACCTGCTCCCACGCGTCCTCCCTGGCTTTGCGCATTACTTTTCTGGCGTCTTCTGATTTTTCGCCAAGCACTTTTGCCAATTGCAAACGGTATTCCTGGGTAAGCTGGGGCAAACGCACGCGAACGGAGTTTCCTTCCACAATAGGGCTGGTTCCCAAGCTTGATTGCTGCAGCGCTTTTTCAATGGGGCCCAGGTATGAATGGTCCCACGGCGTTATAAGCAGCTGCCTGCGTTCGGGCACTGCAATACTGGCCAGTTGTTTTACCGCCATTTTTTGCCCGGCTATGATTACCGCCACATCTTCCACTAAAGCGGGACTTGCCTGCCCGGTACGCAATTTTGCCAGTTCCCCGCGAAAAAACTCCAGCGCCTTTTCCATTTCCGGCTTTACCTTCTGCATAATCTCTTGATACATATCTGTATCCTAGCAAAAATACCAGCACTGTGCAAATTTACGCCCCCCTGTCCACCCCAGGGGTGGACAGGGGAAGGACTTCCTTTTTCTTACATGTCAAGGAGGAGGCGTTCTACGGCGAGGCGGGGGTTGGCGTTGGTGGTTTGGAGTATATGCAAAATTTCCTGGGCGGTTTTTATTTTTTGGGCAAAAGCATGCGCGGCGTTTGCGTTTGTTTTTGTGTTCTCAACCATAGACTGGCGCAAAAGCGCGATCCAGAATTGAAGAGTTTGCGCAATTTCTTCCGGGGTGTCCGCGAGTTTTTTGGCATACGCAAAGCGGGTATGCAAATTTGCTTTTTGAAGTTTGCCAAATTCTTTTTTGGTTTCCTCGGGTATTGTAAACGGCTCAAACGCGTAAAACCTAAATTCCTGACAGCGGGAACGAATAGTATCCAGTAAAACCTGCGGATGTTTGGTTATAAGAAAAAGCACGGTATTCCCTTTTGGTTCTTCCAGCAGTTTTAAAAACGCGGACTGCGCCTCCCGGTTCATGGTCTCGGCATTTTGTATAATGGCAACCTTGTATGGAGAGTTCCACGCAGATAAACTTAAAAATTGTATGAGATCTCGAATTTGCGTAATGGAAATTTCTTTTTCCGCGGGCTCTACCCGAATTTGGTCTGCGGCCTCAATACGAAGGTCCTCTAAAAAACCGGTTATAATGTGATTTTTTGTATTGCTATCGTTTCCGGAAAAAAGGTGCGCGTGCGCCAAACAATGTTGTTTTGCGAGTTTTTCAAAAAGAATTCGTATATTCGTACCCATTCGTAATTCGTAGGATTATTTTTTACTCATTACGGTTTGCTTGTACATATCCAGGCTGTCTAACACAACGCCCGCGCCCCGGGCCACACAGGTCATAGGGTCGTCCGCTATAAAACACGGGACCCCAATAGACTGGGCGATAAACTGGTCTACGTTTCTAAGTAAAGCGCCTCCGCCAGACACAATCATTCCCTTATCCATAATGTCGGCGGAAAGCTCGGGCGGCGTGTCGCGCAGCATGGTTTTAATGGTAAACAAAATTTCCTGCATGGGTTCCTCGGTGGCTTCGGCTATTTCGTTTGAAGAAATTTTAATGCTTTTGGGCAAGCCATGCACCAGGTCGCGGCCCCGAATTTCTATAAACTTTTCCGTTTTTTCCGGTATAACTGTCCCTATGTTCATTTTTACGTCTTCTGCTGTTTTTTCGCCAATTGCCAGATTGTGTTTTTTCTTTATGTAGTCTGCAATTGCGAGATCAATTTTATCGCCGGCCACGCGCAAGGAAGTAGCCACCACAATACCCCCCAAAGAAATAACAGCAACCTCGGTGGTGCCGCCTCCAATATTTACAATCATGTGCCCCGAAGTAGAATTAATGGGAATGCCGGCCCCAATGGCGGCTAAAATAGGTTCTTTGGCAACGTACGCGGCTTTGGCTCCCGCTTTTTTGGTGGCCTCGATTACCGCGCGGCGTTCCGTGGAAGTAATGCCGGCCGGTACGGAAACCAGCACTTCCGGTTTTAAAAACTGGTATTTGGGAATAACCCGGCGCATAAAGTATCGAAGCATAGCCAGCGTTACCCGGTAATCGGCAATAACGCCGTCTCGCATGGGTCGGTACACCTGAATGGTGTCCGGCGTTCGGCCCGTCATTTCTTTTGCTTCCTCGCCCACCGCTAAAATGCGGTTATCCTGCAAAGATACCGCCACCACCGAAGGCTCAATTAACACCACTCCCTTTTTTGGCACAAATACCAATGAGTTGCATGTGCCCAAATCAATTCCAATCTTGCTAATAAACATTTCTATATGGTTACTCTTTTAATGTTTGCTCCCAGTTTCTGCAGGCGTTCTTCTATCCGCTCGTATCCCCTGTCCACCTGGTAAATGTTATTAATCGTGCTTTTCCCCTGCGCGATTAAAGCCGCGATAATCATAGCCGCTCCTCCCCGCAAGTCAAACGTGCCCAAATCCGCGCCAAACAATCTGGTAGGGCCGTTAATAATCGCGCGATGCGGATCTGCAATGTAAATTTCAGCTCCCATTTTGTTTAACTCTTCTAAATACTTTAATCTGCCCTCGTATAAAGGGTCGTGCAATAATGTGGAGCCTTTTGCCTGCGTAGCAAGCACACCCAGCGCGCTTTGCAAGTCAGAATGAATTCCGGGATAAATAAAACTTTGAATTTTATCAATTTTTAACGAGGCCCAGGGCAGCACTGTTACTTGATCTTTTTCTATTTCCAAGGGAATGCCAAAATCTTTCAGCTTTTTCAAGAATAATTCCAAGTACTGAACCGCCACGTTTTTTACCACTACGTTCCCCTTGGTTGCCGCCGCCATCACAATAAACGTGCCAGCTTCAATGGGATCGGCAATAAGCCTTATACGGGCGCCCTGAAGCGATTTTTTCCCCTGTATCAAAAGCACATGCAAACCCGAAACCTTAATACCAACCCCCATTTTTTTTAGAAACTTTATTAATTCCTGAATTTGATAATCCTGGTCGGCGGTTTTTACCAAAATTTTTTCCGGCCGCAAAGCCGCAAACAGCAGCAGGTTTTCGGTTGCCGTTACGGAAAACTCGTTTAATATCACTTCCCGGGCCGCAAAGTTTTTGGGCGTTTCCAGAGTATAGCCCTGCCTTCCGATTTTTACTTCCACCCCAAGCTGTGAAAACGCGTCTAAGTGCGTATCTATGGGCCGGGCGCCAATAATATCGCCCCCCGGCATGGGCATGATTACTTTTCCAAAACGCGCCAGCAGCGGCCCAAGCAAAAGCACCGAACCCCGAAATCGGGCAACACGTTTTTTGTCTATGTTGCCGGGATTAAGGTTTTTTGTGTTCAGTTTTACCGTTCGCTCCTCAAGCCACTCTACGCTTGCCCCCATAGCTTCTAAAATTTCCAAAAGCCGAAAAGCATCTTCAATACGAGGAACATTTTCTATAACACAATCTTCTTTGGTAAGAATGCTCGCGGCAATAATCGGAAAAGCGGCGTTTTTCGCCCCTCCAACCTTAATTTCGCCCCGCAGGGGCTTTCCCCCTTGTATGAGAAACTGTTCCATGTAGCGCTTATCATACCTCTTCTTTTCAGTTTTGGCAATGTACGGTATTATGGGGAAATGACAAAGCGATCTCGAACCCTTTTGTTTCTTGGTTTGGCGCTTATTTTCTTTGCGGCGGCCCCCACCATTATTCTTTATTCCCAGGGATACCGGTTTGATTTTGAAACGCGCCGCTTAACCCAGGTAGGCGCTTTTTACTTTGACGTGCATCCGCCGCGCGCCCAAATTTTCGTGGATGGCGAACATGTAGGCGAAACTTCCCGGTTTATCGGAAACAGCTTAAGCAAAAACCTGCTTCCCAAAACCTACCAGGTTTCCATACAAAAAGAAGGGTATATTCCCTGGCAAAAAAATTTGAACATCGCGCCTCGACAGGTAACCGAGGCCAAAAACATAACCTTGTTTCCCCGGGAAATTTCATTTGAAGCGAGGCAAAACAGGGTGCCTAATTTTTGGCTCGCCCCAAATAACCGGCATGTCCTGCTGCAAAAACAAAACGAGTTAGGTTTTTGGGATTTGGTATTGTGGGATACCCAAGACAACGTCGAGTACGCGCTTTTTCAGGCAGAAACCCCTTTCCAGGAAATAGGGAGTGTTGAATGGGCCCCTAACGCAAACGTGTTTTTGTTCCAAATCGTATCTGCGCAAGGCTTCCAAACTTTTGTGCAAAACATAGACCAGGGAATGCTTGCCAACGCCAGCTCCCGCGCCGATATCCTGCAAATCGCAAGCGACACCCGCGTGCCCCTCCCTTTTATAAACAGCGGCGCCAAGGATATCCAATTTTTACCCAACGACAACGGCAGCTTGGTATTTTTAGCGCCGGGCACAAATGGCGCCCCTGCCCTATCTGTATACAGCGTAAGCAATGGACAGCCCCAACAGCCTCTTTTGCAGAATGTTGGCGCGTTTGCTTTTTGGGGGCAGGAACTTTTTTGGATAGATACGCAAGGAAATGTATGGCATCAAACCTCTCTGCAAACAGCCCCTGTTCAGGTTTCGCAAGAACCTTTTTCCGTCGCGACAAAACAACCTTCTCAACTGCATATTTTTAAAGATCAGATATTTCTGGAAACGAACAATGAACTGTACTGGTTCAACGACAACGCCAAAGCGTTTCAAGAAGTTTTATCTCGGCCCAAGGAAATAGTGGTAAGCCCCGACGCCGGAAAACTTGTTATTTCCAACGGAGCTGAAATTATTCTTTTTTTCCTGGCGTCAGATTCACAGCAGCCCGCGCGACAAAAAGCGGAAACCGCGCTTATTACGCGTTTGGGCCAGGAAATTTCACATATAAGCTGGCTCAACTCGCACTATTTTTTATTTACCACCGGAGACAAGGTATACGCGACAGAAATTGATACGAGAGACCACGCGCAAGTAGAACTGCTCACAGACGTGCCCCACGAGGGATTTTTCTGGCAGCCGACGCAGGAACGCTTGTATATACACAGCGCAAACCAAATCCAAGCCTCCCAACCCTTCTGGCCGTAAAAAACGGATAACTAATTTTTTGCATTTACTATTTCAATAACCTCGGCCATAGTATCTACATATGTATCTGCTCCCTTCTGGACATATCCCTCTATCAAATTTCCTCTAAACGCAATAACATATGCGCCAGAGGCCTTTGCTGCCTGAATGCCAGAGTTTGAATCCTCCAAAATAAATGAAAGTTTCGGATCTACCTCCAAATTCTTAAACGCTTCTAAATATCCGTCGGGTTCTGATTTTGGATTCAAATCGGTACGTTCATTCAATGAGATAATTTGAGCAAATTTATCAGCAAATGAAAGTCTTGATAAAAGAGAATCAATCCATTTTCTTGGCGAAGAAGATACAATGGCTAACTTGAAATTCTGTGCGATAAGTTCTTTTGCTAACTCTTCTACGCCTTCCGTAACTTTTGCCCGAGCAAAAATACCGGCAGCTTCTTTGTCATATCGCCTACGGTACTCTTTATAATCTATTGAGTATCCAAGCTTCACTGCACGCTCGTACTCTCTGTTAACAGTTAAACCTACGGTATCTCCTAGTTTTTCAGCAATTTCTTTACCGAATACACTTACAATATCACCACCGTTACCAGCGCTCCACTCTCTTTCGGTATCTATTAAAACACCATCCATATCAAATATAAAAGCTTTCTGCATAAAGTTAATCTATATGAAAATGGGGGTTTTTACAATGCGTAATACACAAGGTACCTGGGAACCGCGATCGCGGAACTCAAGTACCTTATAATCCAAAGTGCTTTCGAAGGAATACGTCTTCCATAATTTTGTCTGCAATAATAATATTGACGAATGGCGCAACCTCGTATAACTCTGCCGCTAACTGTATTTCATTTTCGCATGGCCACGGACACACCCAGACACTTTTCTGTAACTGATAAAATCCCCATTGTTTTACTTTGTCTCGTAAAACTTCTCGAGCGTACCGGTGAGAGTTCTCGGGAATATCAAAAATCAACACTCGCCATCTTCCATCCCAATGACGTGGTTTTGTGATCTGCAAATCCTGTAGTTGAATTTCTTTGAACCTCTCTTTCCCTTTCCTTGTAAGTTGTATCTCAAACGTTCTGCCTTTTTTCTTTATCTGCAAAAACTTCCCATTTTTTAAGCCGTTCATCGATCTAACCACTTGTTTTTTGGTATAGCTCTTAGGAAATTTTCGCCCATTCTGTTCAAAAAGTTTTAAAGCAAGTACGGCACCGGGAGCCGCGGCTACCACAATTACCACTCCCGCAACTGCCAGAATACCAAAAACTTGTTTTGCAATCTCTGAATACCTACCTCCTCTCATAAATCTATTATATCCACACAGGTACCCGGGTCAAGCGATCGCGGTTCCCAGGTACCTCTACCGTTATTGTAAAGTATAACCAAAACCGCTAGTGCATTTCATACTAACGGTTTTGGTTACAGTAAAGCTGCTAACTAACTAGGGTTTATCGCTTCCGCCACTGGCGGGCGCGGCGGGCGCGCTTTAAACCGAATTTTTTGCGTTCGCGCATACGAGGATCGCGCGTTAAAAATCCAAGCGCTTTGATGTTTACCCGCAAGTCCGGATTAAATTTTATAAGCGCGCGCGAAATTCCCTGGCGAACAGCTTCAGCCTGCGCGTGCGGACCGCCCCCTTTTACAAAAATCGAAACGAAAAACTTTTTTCCCGGAGCCGCTTTTTCCAGCGAGTCTGTTATAATGGTTTGGTTCTCTTTTGTTTGCGCAAAATCTTCCAAAGACTTTTTGTTCACCAAAAAATCATCTTTCGCAGATTCGGTAAGCCGTATTCTCGCGATGGCGGTTTTTCGCCTGCCCACCGCTTCATAGTATGTGTTTTCGGTTTCTGCTTTCTTTACCATAGTTCTTATTGCGCGCCGCGCGTATTATTATTCAATGGTTAGCCGGTTTATTTGTTCCGGTCGCAACTTATTTTTGGGAAGCATTCCCCATACCGCTTTTCGCAGCACCTCTCCGGGACGCTCGGCAAACAATACACCCATTGGCTTTTCTTTTAAACCTCCCAGGTACCCGGAGTGCCGGTAATATTTTTTTTGCTCGGGTTTTTTACCCGAAATCTTTACTTGCCCAATATTTTTTACGGTTACAAAGTCGCCCACGTCTTTATACATCTCAAATTCCGCCTTGTTCTTCCCGCGCAACAACAAAGCCGCCTCAACGGCCAAACGGCCCAGCGCACGATCGGTCGCGTCTATCATATACGTTTTTCTTTCTGTTTGCCGCATACTGCTGTTCATTATACAAACTCCAAAATGGCCATTTGGGCGCCGTCTGACTTTCTGGCGCCTACTTTTGTAATTCTGGTATACCCCCCTTTTCGCTCTTTGTAACGGGGACTAATGTCTTGTAAAACTTTTTTTGCTATTGCCTCGTCAACATACAAAAGCAGGTTTCTTCGGGACGCTAACGTGTTCACCTTTCCTTTGGTAACTAATTTTTCAACCAAGGGGCGAACTTCTTTCGCCTTGGCTTCCGTGGTTTGAATTTTTTCCTTTTGCAAGAATCCCCGTATAACCGAAAGAAGCATTGCTTTGCGCACGCTGCCCTTTCGTGAAAATATTCTTCCGGACTTTCGTTTTTTCATATCTACTTCTTCGTGGATTTCTTTGCGGCCTTTTTCGCGACTGCCTTTTTCTTTGGCTTTTCCTCTCGGGTTGAAGCGGCAGTCGCCTTTTGGGCTTTTTCTTTTACCCCGCTCATAATAACTTCGAACTGCTGCAACAAAATTTGTGTTGCCTGGTAAAAGGCTTCTTCCGGGGTAATAGTGCCGTCTGTTTCCACTTCCACAAGCAAACGGTGAAAATCGGTTCTGTCCCCTACCCGCATGTCCTCCACTTTCGTGCTTACTCTTTTTACCGGCGTGAAAATGGCGTCCAGGGCGATAATTCCAATTTCTTGTTTTTCTTTTTTGTTTTCTCCTACCGGAACATATCCAACGCCTTTTTCAATTTGAATTTCCATTTCAAGTTCCGCTGATTTGCTGGTTAACTGCGCTATGGGTGCGTCTGTCGAAACCAATTCTACCTGGCTGGGAAGCTCAAAATCCGAAGCCAGAACCATTTTTTCTCCTCTCACCTTAAGAATAGCTTTTTGAGGAACATCGGAATGAAGCCGAAAACGAACTTGTTTTAAATGCAGTAAAATAGTAACTACATCCTCCATTACGCCTTCCATGGTAGAAAACTCGTGGTCGGCTCCTTTTATTTTTACCTGGGTTATCGCGGCCCCTTCCAAAGACGAAAGCAGCACGCGGCGTAAGGTGTTGCCAATGGTAATGCCGTAACCCGGGTACAAACTGGCAATCTCGAATATGCCTTTATTTCTGTTGCTTTCTAAAACTTTTGTTGGTT
The DNA here is from genome assembly GCA_036397395.1 of Minisyncoccota bacterium. Classification (GTDB taxonomy): domain Bacteria; phylum Patescibacteriota; class Minisyncoccia; order Minisyncoccales; family UBA10102; genus DASRUP01. Next base: position 29,534 of record DASWIZ010000022.1, on the reverse strand, counting down.
GTGACAATGGAATCATATAATAGTGTTACCGTGAGTAAAACTCAAAAATAAGCGGGATTTCGACAGTTGGAGCGACTTCGTCAAACGAAGGAACGCCCAGCACTTTTGCTTCGATTTTTTCTTTATCGAGCTGCAGCCACGTGGGGGCTGTGTATTTTTTTAGCGTTAACTTCGCGTTTTGAAATATTGTTTTTTGCGCGTGCTGCGGCTTTAAGGAAATTACGTCTTCGCGCCGCACCATATATGAAGGGATATTTACCGAACGCCCGTTTACCAAAAAATGCCCATGGGAAACCATTTGTTTTGCCTGTTTTCTGGTTGCCGCCACCCCCATACGATATACCGTACTGTCCAGCCTTTTTTCTAATTGCTGCATAAGCAGTTCGGCGGCGTTTAAACCCGCTCCTTTTCCAAGAGTTTGCACCACATACTGCTTAAACTGCCGTTCGCGCAGGTTATACTGGCCTTTGAGCTCCTGTTTTTCTTGCAGCTGCCGTCCGTATTCAGAAAGAGGTGGTGTCCTTCGTTTTCTTACAACGCCTTTTTGCATGGTGTTATACGCGCCTTATTTTTCTTGCCCGCGGCCCGTTATGGGGTACCGGTGTGTTATCTACAATCGAAATAATGTCGAAACCTTTCCCTCCGATAGAACGCAACGCGGAGTCTCGGCCAGACCCCACCCCGCGCAGCACCACAGCCAACTTTTCCATGCTTTTGCTTTGGGCGATATCCGCTATTTTTTCGGCTACCTTGGAAGCGGCAAATGGAGTTGCTTTTTTTGTTCCCTTAAAAACAAAGGCGCCAGCTGAAGTATTCGCGATTACGTTCCCCTCCCCGTCAGTTAAGGTCATGAGCGTATTGTTGTAAGAACACAAAACATACACGCGGCCTTCCGCTATTTTTTTTGCTTTGGTTCCTTTTTTCGCAACTTTTCTCGCGGTACCTCCCGCGGCCGGCTGCGTTTCCTCTACCCCTTCTTCTCCTTTTTGAATAACGCGTTTTTTTCCCATATTATTATGTCGGCGAGGCTGCCGGTTTACGCCCGGACGTTACGGTTTTTCTTACATTTCCCCGTACGGTTCTGCTGTTTGTGCGCGTCCGCTGCCCGCGCACGGTTAAGCGCTTTGCGTGCCTGCTCCCTCGCCAGGAACCAATATCGTGCAGCCTTCTAATGTTCATCATAATTTCCCGCTTTAATTCGCCTTCAACATGATAATTCCCGTCAATAATGTCCTTAATTTTGTTCAATTCTTCGGCTTTTAAATCAGAAGCGCGGCGCGAAGCGTCAATATCCGCCTTTTGTAAAATCTTTTTACTTAAAGAAGCGCCTATTCCGTAAATATAGGTTAGGGCTACTCCTATGTGCTTATTGTCTGGAATGTTTACTCCCGCTAGTCGTGGCATATGTTATCCTTGTCTTTGCTTATGTTTTGGATTTTTTTTACACGTAACATACAAGCGCCCGCCGCGCTTTACCATTTTGCAATCTTTACAAATTTTTTTTACTGAAGATTGAACTCTCATAAATAACCTTACTTCCCCCTGTATACGATTCTTCCGCGCCTGGCGTCGTAGGGACTCACTTCTACCGTTACCTTGTCTCCCGGCAACACACGAATTTTGTGAATACGCAGCTTCCCCGACACATAGGCTAAAATTTCTTCGCCGTTCTCAAGTTTAACTCGAAATTGAAAACTTGGCAAGGCTTCTAAAACCTCCCCGGTTTTCCGCAGGTCATTCTGGTTATCGGCTTGCCCGTTCTCTTTATCGGTCATTTATTTTTCAATGGTAACAAAAAAATGCTTTATCGTCAACCCCCCGCTCTTACAGGGCCAGCTCCACCTCAACCCGAGATTGATCTTGGGGCACATGTTGAAGCCAAAATGGCCATAGCGAGAATTCCGCGGTTTCCAGGCTGGGAAAAGCGCTTATAATATTGGGTATATCTTTGCGTGAAACACCGCGAAGCCTGGCCTCCAAACCAGCTGAATCAAGGGCGGTATAAGCCTGCGCTGAAACATCCGCGCTTACTGCCATGCGTCCCGTGCTTATATTTACGGCCTCCACCGTATACGTTGCCCCAAATGTGTTGTCTTTTACCACCTGGATATCTTGCAAATACGACTCAAATAAGTGCCGAACCAAAAGCAAGGCGTCTTCTTTTGCGAAAGCAAGCGTGCTTACTTGTAAACTTGCTGTGTAAGTAAATTCTTCCAGCGCCGCTCCCTCTTGCACTAATGTATTATCCTGTAAAAGTTCGGTTTCCATTGCGCTTTCCAATACAATAAAATTTGGCGGTATTCGAGAAAGCAATGTTGCTTTGGCGTCCACCTCCAACTCTTGCAAAAGCTGCTGCTTTGCCGCTTCAATGTCGTTGGCGGTAACAACTGAAGTTTCGCCAATGGCGCCCCCGCTCATATTCACAGAAGACTTTCCATACACTTTTGTGTATAGTTCGGTGCCGGCTAATCCAGGCAAGGAGAAGTTTGAGGGGCCAATATTGTAGTCAGAACCCGCTTCTGCGGCCACGACCTGAACATCAACAATTCCCGGTGTTCCTCCTTGCGCGGCAGGCGCGGTTACCCGTTCGGTTGAACGAAACAGTTCCCCGTTTTCTGAAATAAACCGGGAGTTTGCCACCAGGGTTTGGCTGGCCGCGTTTTCGTTAAAAATCCGAATTGTGCCGCCTGCCTTTTCCTCACGTTCTTCTTTACCCGAAGCCCCAAAAGATTTTGTAGCTTCTTTTTCCTGCTCAAACAAACGGGCTGGGATAAGTTTTTGTCCTAGGTCAACGCCTTGTTGTCCTACCTGGGCTATAATTTGCTCTGCAATATGCAACTCGGTAATTTGGGGCCGTAAAATAATGTTTGCTTCCGCGAAAAAGAAGTGTATAAGCGCGAGGGGAGCTAAGAAAAACGGTAAAGCAAGCCACAATTTTTTAGACTTTAACGAAACTTCTCTGGTACCGTACAAAGAAGTTTGTTTTGCCATAACTTCTTCAATCGGAGTTTCGTCAAACTTTTTTGGGGGGAAAATATCTATAAGCTTTTTTGGCATTGGCATAGACAAATTCTGTTAAAAGAAAAACAGGGGTGTAGCGCGCGTCAAGGTTTTTTGGAGCGGCAATATGCGCACTGACGCCTGTGGGCAGTAAAATTTCCACGTGAGCCTTTCTTTGAAATGGCGCGTTTGTCGAGTCTTGCAAAGCGAATAATTGTAACATCTCTTGAAAGCGAACTCCGCGGCCAAACACATACACCCGGGGAGGTATGGAAATTTTCATTCCTCCCAGCTTTTCTTGAATTATTGTACCAAAATTATGCATTTCAGGCAATAGAAAACTATGCATTTGGGCCCGAACCTCTTCTGACAAATTGCCTTTCACATAGTCTTCTTCAAGCTCCCGGGCAATATTTTCTGCCATGCCGAATTTTTCAGAGAACACGTCGCGAAACCTGTTTCCACCCGGCGAAAAGCTTTTTGTTAATGCAAACATTTCCTTGTTTTGGGCAAGCACCTGCGTCTTTTCTTCCATAAAGTGCGCAAAAATACCCGGAACTCCTGTTTGCTGCGCCCCCTCAAACGGATGAACAAGGGAAACCGCCGCTATAGCATGCTTTTTTTGCAGTTTGGCCACAAAATCCGCGTAATCTTCGCGCAAAAAACTACCCAGTACAAAACCCTGCACCTCTTCCCCTTTGTACCCTTCCAGCTTATCTACCGCGTATCCTTCAATTTTCCAATGAAATACGTTTGCTTTTTGAATCACAAAATCACCCGGCAGAATACCAGACTCTTCGAAAATTTGGCGCCGCAACCTTCGCTCTGCCAGTTCGATCATTTTACCGGTAATACGGTACGCCTCGCCCCGTGTAATTTCGCTTGTTGGGCTTACTCTCACGACACTCTGTTCCATAGACTGAATTTCAAAGTACGGAGGGGCAAAACTTACCACCAATTGCCGTATGGGAAACGTGGCGCGTAGTTGCGAAAGCAGTTCGTCTAACACATACGTGCCGGGAAATGTGGCGCTGTGGTGAATCCCGTGCCGTTCAACCTGCGGCCCGTTTGGCGTATTGTACAAAAGCAAAAATACTAACGAGCGCTCGTCTACCGTTGTTGCCAAAGTGTAATTTCCCTTCTTTCCGCCAAATCCAGAAAAGATTGACATTATACATTCTATTGTACACCATTTTTGTTTACATAAAAACAATCCGCCCCAGGTTTTCACCCGGGGCTTGGTATTGTTGCTATGCAAGAATGGCGCGGAGGCGGCGGAGGCCGGAGGAGACGGATTCTTCTTTGGTAATTTTAAAATGGCCGAGCTGGCCCGTGCGTTCTACGTGCGGGCCTCCGCAGAATTCTTTACTAAACACATTCCCCTGTTTGTCTTGGGCTACATAAACCGAAACCACGTCGCCATACTTTACTCCGAATTCCATTTCAGCGCCCATTTGCATGGCTTCTTCTTTGGGCATTTCCTTGCGAATCATATCCAAGTTTTCTGCAATTTTCTGGTTCACCAAATCTTCTACTTGTTTAAGCTCTTCTGGCGACATTTTCTGCGGATGCGAAAAGTCTATGCGCAAGCGTTCTGCCGTAATGTTACTGCCCCGTTGGTGCACATACTCGCCCAAAACCTGCCGCAAAGCGGCCAGCAACAAATGGTGGGCTGTGTGCAGGCGCACAGTCTCTTCCTTGGTGTCTGCCAATCCCCCTTTAAATTTCTTTTTTGCCCCGGCCCTCGAAATTTCCTGGTGCTTTTTAAGCTCTTCTTTAAAGCCGGCTTCATCCACGCTAATCCCCTTTTCACGCGCCAAATCCAAGGTAACTTCCAGGGGGAAACCGTAACTTTGGTATAGGTTAAATGCCTTTTTCCCGGAAATATTGCCAGAGCTTAATTTTTCAAATTCTTTTAAGCCGTTTGCCAAAGTTTCACGGAACCGGTTTTCTTCTTTTTGAATGGTTTCTTTAATCAGAGTTTCGTACTCGGCAAGCTCGGGATAATGGCCGCTGTAACTTTCGATGACGGGCAGAGCTAGTTCTGCGAATTTACCCTGTTCCATTCCAAGAACGTCGGCATAACGCACGGCGCGGCGCAAAAGCCTGCGCACAAAATAGCCACGGTCGGTGTTTGACGGCAACACGTTATCTCCAATCATAAACACGGCTCCTCGAATGTGGTCTGCAATTATGCGAAAAGCCTGCAAAGATGACGGAGGTCTAGATGACGGAGGTCTGACCTCCGTCATCTTTGGTGTGTACTGCGCTCCGGAAAGCTCCTCAATTTTCTTAATTACAACAGAAAGGGTATCTATTTTGAATATATCACTGTCGCCGTTCTTGGCTGCCACAATGCGCTCTAATCCCCCGCCAAAATCCACATTGCGCTGGGCCAGCTTTGCAAAACTGCCGTCTTCCTGCTTTTGGTACTCCATAAACACGGAATTTCCAATTTCCATAAACCTGCCGCAATCGCAGTTTGGGTGGCATTTCTCGCCAAACTTTGTGTCGTGCGGCACATCCGCAAACTCAAAAAACACTTCTGAATCCGGCCCTCCAGGCTCGCCCGCGGGCATATTCTCTGGCACACCAGCTCGACTCCACCAGTTTTTCTTCGCCCCGTAAAACAAAATATGGTCTTTTGCTATGCCAAGCTTCTCCCATATGGCGGCGGCCTCCTTATCTTTGGGAATGTTGTTTTTTTCGTCGCCTTCAAAACAGGTTACCCAAAGCTTTTCTTTGGACAAACCAACTTTTTGGGTAAGAAATTCAAAAAACCAGGAAAGCTGCTCTTCCTTAAAATAGTCGCCCAGCGACCAGTTTCCCAACATTTCAAAAAATGTGGTATGGCGGTTGTCGCCCACTTCGTCTATATCTTCTGCGCGAAAGCATTTTTGGGAATCAGCAAGCCGCGTGCCCAAAGGATGCTTTTGCCCCAGCAAATACGGAATTAAAGGCTGCATACCCGATCCCGTAAACAACGTCGTGGGGTCGTTCTCGGGCGCCAAAGCCGCGGAAGGGATTATTTTGTGTCCCCTTTCTTCAAAAAATTTCAAATGTAAATCTCGAATCTCGCTTAAACTCATTTTCGTAGTATATCACAAAAATTCAGCAGGGATGAAAGTTCATCCCTGCTATACGACACGTCTTTAGTGCAATTGAGCTTTATGAGCGCGTAACGACCTCTCGCCCTTCGCCACATGTCCGCAGTTTGGACAACGTAGATCGATTTCTTCTTGAACGTAACTAGCCACAGATCGCAAAGGATCTGCCCCACATTGAACACACCTCTCATATGCGCCATAGGCGTCCTCATCGACCACCACGTCCCCGCCGCATTTGGGGCAATCCTTCAAATGGAATAGATTATTCATCGCCCCTCCTCAATGAGCTATGCAATAATTCCTCCGGCGAGCATTTGTTCCCCCTGATACAGCACTGCCAGCTGCCCAGGTGTTATGGCCCGTTGCGGAGCGCTAAACACGAGTTTACCTGAATTTCCTGTACTGTCAACCTGGAAAACTCCGGGCGCAGGAGTCTGGCGATAACGAATGCGAGCTTCAACAACCTCATTTTCTGGTTTGGAAAACCAGTTTATATAAGTAATTTTTACCTCTTTTTTAAGCAAATCGTCTCCGTTCGCGCTTACGGTAACCGTATTTTTCTTTACGTTTTTATCAACCACGAAATACGGCCCGCCGCCCAGCCCAAGGCCTTTGCGCTGGCCGATTGTGTAATACACAGCTCCTTCGTGCCAGCCAAGCACGTTTCCTTGCATATCTACAATATTTCCGGGCTTGGCTGGAATATATTCTTTTAAGAAGTCCACAAAATCCACCTTGCCCACAAAACAAATGCCCTGGCTGTCTTTGCGTTCGGCATTGGGCAAACCAAACTTTTTGGCGAGTTTGCGCACTTCGGGTTTAGTGTACTCGCCAATAGGAAATATTACCCTATCTAAAACCCCTGGCTTTATGAACGACAAAAAATAAGACTGGTCTTTGTTTTGATCTTTTGCCATAAAAATAGCGCTATTGCGAATCCTTGCATAATGCCCTGTTGCCACATAATCTGCCCCAAGCTCCATTGCCTTGTCGAAAAACAAGCCAAACTTAATTTCTTTGTTGCACATAACGTCTGGGTTTGGCGTAATGCCCTTTCTGTAACCCTCGAGCAAATACCGGACTACCCGCTCTTTATATTCTTTAATAAGGTTTATGGAATAAAACGGAATGCCCAAGTGAGCGGCGGCCAAGCGGGCCATGCGCTCATCGTCTTGCGCAGAACAACTTTCTCCGAAGGGGTCTTCAGCAGACCAGCATTTCATCAACATTCCGGTCACGTCAAACCCGGCCTTTTTGAGCAAGGCCGCAGACACGGAGCTGTCCACTCCGCCAGACATTGCCACAATTACTTTTTTCATATGTTTAAGAGAATCTATCGGCGACGGTGGAGGCGGCAAAGGATTCCGGCTTTATTTTCGGCTCAAATCCGTTGCCGCGGATAAGCCCGGTTACCTCTTTTACCATATCGCGCGTTATGCCCTTTTCGCCAATATCGGCGTGAATATACTTAAATTCGTAGTCCACGCCCTGCTCCGCCGCCTTTGTCGCAAAATTTTCGCGCAGCCATAAAGCAAGCTGGCAAGAAAGCATTACTTCTTCCATAATGCGCTGGCGGCGGCTGGGGAACGGCCGCGATTCATAATGCACGCGGCGCAGGAAAAATCTGCCGCCTTGCTGTTTTCGCAGTACCACAATAACCACCGGAAACGTAGGGTCTTGGGTAGCGGAAGAATCGCACCCAACAATTACCTCGTAGGTTTTATGGGGGATTTCCCGCATATATGTTACCATTTCTGCCAATACCTCCTGCAAAGAAAGCACCCCTTTTGTGGGGCTAAAAAACTTTTCGTTTAAAAAGTATTCCATAAATTCTCTATCCTATCACGAAACAGCATTCTTTACCAGCGAGATGAATTCTTCGGCATCCAGCGAAGCGGAGCCCACCAACGCGCCCTGCGCTCCCGCTTGCAGAAACGTTTGGATATTCTTGCTGTTTGTGCTTCCCCCGTACAGAATGGGCGTGGTTTTAAGCGTTTCTCTCATCTTGGCAATTCGCGCGGCCACGAGTTTGGAATCTGCCGCATCGCCGCCTTCCGAACTAATCGCCCATTCGGGTTCGTACACCACGATAAGGTTTTCGGCGTCTGCGGGCGTTTCTTCGTTCTCCCCAACACATAGCACAACGCGCAAACCAGCCTCCAACGCCGCCTTCGTTTTCTTTCGAACCATTTCCTGTGTTTCACCAAGGTATTTTGCGCGCTCTGAATGCCCCAAAATTACATACGTGCAGCCAAGTTCTTTGAGCATTCGCGGCGAGATTTCGCCCGTAAAAGCTCCTTTCCCTTCCCAAAAACAGTTTTGCGCCCCCATTTCCACATGTTCTGAAGGCAGTATGTACGAAATAAACGGAAATGGCGGGCATAACACCACCTTGCTTCCCTGTGTATTCGCAACGCCTTCTTTCACGCGGTTTGCCAGCGCCAGCGCTTCGTCCAGCGTTTGCGGGTTCATTTTCCAGTTTGCTATAATATATAGTTCTTCATTCATATTGCTTTGCTTCTTTCTTGAATTGCTTACATTGGCGGTTCAACCACCAGCCAATAAGAATAAACATAACCAATACCAATACCGTTCCCACCTCGTGGGCATACCGGCCAAAGGTCTCCCAGTTTTCACCGATAAGCACGCCAATATACGTAAGAAATAGCGACCACAAAAAAGAACCAATAAACACATAGATAACAAAGGGCGCTACTTTCATTTTAGCCACTCCGGCCGGTATGGGAAGAAACCCCCGGATCCCGGGAATAAGCCTGGTTACAAAAATAATGGGTACGCCGTATTTTTCAAACAGGCGTTGGGCAGTTTCTATGTCGTGGTGGGTTACTAATACATATTTCCCGTATTTGTATAAAAACGGCAACCCAACATACCGCGCAAGGGCGTACGTACACAGCGTTCCCACAATATTCCCCAACGCCCCGACAAGCGCAATGGTCCAAATGGAAAAATGTCCCTGCGAAGCAAGAAATCCCGAAAACGGCAAAATAATTTCAGAAGGCACCGGGATAAAAGAACCTTCAAGCGCCATGAGCAAAAAAATACCCGCGTACCCGCCCGATTCAATTGCTTCAATGATAAATTCGGTAAGCAGTTCAAGTATGCCCATGCGTTTTATTGTTTTCGTAAAAATTCCGCGGCTTTTTCCGGTTCAATAGTGGAAATTTCAATGCCGCTTCCCAGTTCAAAACCGGCCCACGTGGAGGTTTTGGGCAGAATTTCCCAATGCCAGTGGTAGTGGTCGTAGTTTCCCTGATCCGCGGGAGCCGTGTGCAAAAAATAATTATAATCCGGGTCTTTTAAGCCTTTGTACAGTTTTTTCATGGCTGCCAAAAGGGCGTCGGCTAAATCCTCGCGTTCGCTCTCGGACGTGCGCTCAAAATACGCCAAATGCTTTTTGGGATAAATCCGTGTTTCAAACGCAACGCGCGAAGCAAAAGGACATACCACCACAAACCGGTCGTTTTCGTATACAATGCGCTGCTTGTCTTTTCGGTCCCATGCCAACATTGTACAATGAATGCATTTTTTTGTCTGCTCAAAGTACCGTAAAGAACCCTCTAAACTGCCTACCACGTCGTGGTCCGTAACCGGAATCGCGATAAGCTGTGAGTGCGGATGAGCTATGGTGGCGCCGGCTTTTGGCCCTTTGTTTTTAAAAATGGAAATATGGTTTACAAAATCTTTATCCTTCAAGCTTTCGTACCTTGCGTGATACACGTCAATAAGCTCTTTTACCTGTTCTGTGGAAAACTGCGGAATATCTTTGGTGTGGTCTTTGGTAACGATAACTTCGTGGAACCCGGCGGCGTCGGCTGACTGGTACGGCCCAATAATTTTTGTGGTAAACGAAGAACGCGGCGTGAACGCTGGATACTTGTTTGGTAATGATATGGTCGTCCACTTTTCCGGAACGCATATACTGCCTTTTGGGAGTTCAACTTCTCTCCCTTGCAACAGCGCGTAGGTGGGACATTCCTGGTCGCTTAACTCGTCAAACGGGCATTGTTTTTGAGCTTCCTTCCATTGTTTTCGTTCGCCGTTTCGCAATTCGGCGCGAAAGGTTTCCGGGCGCCTGGCTCGTCCGGTAGCAATAACCACCCAGTCTTTGGAAACCGGGTCGAATCGCAACTCCGACGGCGCTTTGGGGTTTTCAATCATATTTTCTCACAAAGGCGTTCCGGGAAACCCGCAACACCTCGAATAGTATGGTTGGAGAAAAACCGACTTTGCTTTTCTCGTCGTTTACCCAGGTGACGGGTATTTCCCGTATAGTATACCCGCGTTTTTTCGCGATAACCAGGGCTTCCACGTCAAACACCCATCGGTCAATAGTAGCTCGGGAAAATATTTCCTGGGCGGCTTTCGCGGAAAATCCCTTAAATCCGCACTGCGTGTCCCAAATCCCCCACAACCCGGAAAATAGTTGGACCACAAGGTTAAAAGCGTCGCCCATGCGTCGGCGCCACCAGGGCTGGGGCACGACAATCGTGGCTCCTTTCACGTCGCGAGACCCAATAACCACCTGGAATCCTTTTTCGAATTCCGGCCACATATTTTCTACCTGATCCACGGTAGTGGCATTGTCGGCGTCCATAAACAAGCGAAACTCCCCTTTTGCCTCCAGCATTCCTTTGCGCACCACATACCCTTTTCCATGGTTTGGTTGAAAGTCAATAACGCGCAGGTTTTCTATATCTGCTTTCATGTTTTCTGCGACTTGAACCGTATTGTCCGTAGAACCGTCGCTTACCGCCAGAATTTCGTATCCGTAGCCTTGCTTTTCCAGGTACGCGTCCACCGCCCGCAGCGTTTTTGGCAGCCGTTTTTCTTCGTTGTACGCCGGAATAATAACCGACAGTTTTAAACTGGGCATTGCTTTATTTTACCACAAAAGAAAACATGAGGCGAGTGGAAAAAATCCCCAGCTTCGATTCCACCCATGGTCAACAACTCTTGCGTATGCCAGAATTGTTTTATACAATATATTTATATGGCACGACCATTTACCCGTATCGCAAAAGAAGTTCTTCAATTTCTGAACACCGGGCCAAAACCGACTGGCTATCGCGGCAGGTCACCATATCCTTTTCTTTTTTTGAATGAGCTAAGAGAAATGGTAGGTGATAACGACGGCTTCCATGAAGTAGAACAACGACGAAAACTGTCTCAAGCATTCTGGAATCTAAAGAAAAACCGCCTTGTTATTATAAAACAAAAAACCGACGGAACGTTTGTTGTAGAGCTTACAGAAAAAGGAAAACGCAAGGTGAAAGAATTTCAATTTGTCGATCTTAAAATTCCCATACCAAAGAAGTGGGACGGCAAATGGAGAATTATTATTTTCGATATTCCCAACAAACGAACTGCGGGACGCGAAGCTCTGCGAAACAAACTAAAAGCCCTGGATTTTTCCCAGCTTCAAAAAAGCGTATGGGTATTCCCCTATCCGTGTGAAGCGGAAATTGAATTCATCGTTGAATTATTCAAACTATTCCCATACGTACAAATCATCGAAGCAACAAAAATAAAAAACGACGCCAGCCTCCGTAAATACTACCGCCTCTTCTAACACAGACTACAATGACTATCTAACAACTTTAGCATACGCCAGAGTTATTAGATAGAGAAACGCGCAAGAAATCTTCTTTGGACGCGTCTATTGTATTAATTGCTGTTTATTCATTTACTTGTTTCGTATCGGTTAAAACTTCTGCGCCGGTGGCGGTTACGAGAATAGTGTCTTCAAAATGGGCGGCTAACGAGCCGTCTTTGGTTTCAAACGTCTGGCCGTCTTTGGCGCGCTTTACCGCGTCTCCTCCCATAGTAACCATAGGTTCAATGCAAATAACCATGCCTTCTTTTAATTCAGTTCCCGTGTGCCGCTTACCGTAGTTTGGAATTTGGGGTTCCTCGTGCAAGTCCTTGCCAATGCCGTGGCCGCACAGCTCGCGCACAATTCCGTATTGCTGGCCGGTTAAAAAGCGTTCTATGGTATTGCCAATATCGCCTACGGTAATTCCCGGACGCACTTTTTTTATGCCCAGCCGTAACGCTTTTCTGGTAATCCGCACCAGCCTGGCTGCTTCATCTGAAATTTCGCCAACCGGCACGGTACGAGCCATGTCTAAATAAAACCCTTTCCAAGTTAAACCCAAATCAAGCGTAATAATATCGCCCTTGTTTAGCACCTGCCTTGCTAAAGGAATAGCGTGCACCACCTGGTTGTTTACGGACGTGCACATTACAGCGGGAAACCCCTGATAATTCAGAAAAGCAGGCTTGGCGCCTGCTTTCAGAATTTTTTCCCTGGCCATTTTGTCCAGTTCAGCCGTGCTCACACCCGGCTTTACCCCGACAAGCAGTTCCTTCATAATTACAGCAAGCATACGCCCCCCCTCCCGCATTATTCCAATTTCCTGTGAAGTTTTAATAGATATCATTAATATCTTCAAATACTGAGGCAACCGAACGGTTACCATTAACTTCTCGTATTGGACATCCATTACTTCTTAAATAATCTAGTACTGGCATAGTTCTTTCTGCATACTCTTTCAAGCGTGTTTTAATTGTTTCAGCGTTGTCTAATCCTTCACGGCGCATCAGTTTTGAACCATCTATTGGACAAACCGCTAGATTTTTTGTTTCTTCATTTGAGAGAATAGAATGACGCATTAACTCGCAAATACGTCGGTGGGAATTTCGATAAACCGACTGATCGGCATCAAGTTCTATCCAATAAGCAACAACATTATTGTCACCATATAGCGCTTTAAGGAATGGGAAAAGCTGTTCAGCCTCGTATAATGTTCGCAAAGAACCACTTGTTACAATATTCCTTTGCGCTTCATGCAAGCGTCGAATTTCTTCCTTCATAATATGAGCTACAACTGGCGGGCTCATAAGAATTCCACCTTCCCAAAGTTTTCTTTCCTCGCCTGCATAATATTTTTTCCCTTCCACTACTACATAGTCTTCGTCTTTTACGTTACGAAACCATGCTTCTAGTGCCCTACTTGAATCTAGGTGATAGAAGCCGCTATGATCAGCCAAGAGACCTGCTTGAGTACCCTTTCCTGAACCGGGAGGTCCAAACAATAAAACCGCCTGTAATGGATATTCTTTAGAATGCGTCATAGTCGCGCATTTGGAGCTGGGCGCGTATTTGGCGCATAGTTTCCAAGGCCACATTTACCATAATAAGCAGGGCTGTGCCGCCAAGCAAAAAGGAAAACGCGGTAATGCCCGTACCTTTTTGAATTAAGAACGGCATAATGGCCACGGTGCCCAAAAACAAAGCCCCAATAAGCAATACCCTGTTTAAGATATACGAAATATGGGTTGCCGTTGAGGGCCCCGGCCGTACGCCGGGAACAAACCCGCCCATTTTTTGCAAGTTGGTGGAAATGGACTTTGGGTCGAATGTTACTGCCGTGTAAAAAAACGTAAACATTCCTACCAACAAAAAGTAAGCTGCAATATACGGCCAGGAACTTGGATCTAAATATGTTTGGAAAAATCGGGCAACATTTCCCATAAAACCTTCCGATCCCAGGAAAAAGTTGGCAATCATGCCCGGAAACGTAAGCAAAGATAAGGCAAAAATAATGGGAATTACGCCCGCCGGGTTTACGCTTAAAGGCAAATAGGTAGAGGTTCCGCCGTATACTTTATTTCCCCGCACGCGCTTTGCGTAGGAAACCGGAATATTCCTGCGGGCCTCGGTAACAAATACCACGCCCGCAATAACGGCAACGGCCATTGCAAAGAATCCGGCCAGTGTAAGCGCGCGGGAAGGATCGAAGTCCACAAACAACTGGCGTATGCTGCCTGGGAATTCAGCAACAATACCCGCGAAAATAAGCAGGGAAACTCCGTTTCCAATGCCTTTTTCCGTAATAAGTTCTCCTAACCACATTAACAACACTGTTCCCGCTATTACGGTAATTAACGCGGTAACATAGTCAACGGGAGTAATCTGCCCAATAATGCCTTGCCTGCTTAACAATGTTAAGAACCCATACCCCTGCACTAGGGCAAAAGGCACGGTAAGCATACGGCCATACTGGTTAAACTTTTTGCGACCTGCTTCACCTTCTTCTTTGTACATTCGCTCCAAAGGCGGAAAAATCATGGTAAGCAGCTGCATTACGATAACGGCCGTAATATACGGGCCCATTCCAAGCATTACGATAGACAAGTTGTCTAAGGCTCCGCCGGTAAACAAGTTCAATAGTCCGAGCAATTCGTTTTGCTGGAAAAACGCCTGCAGCCGAGAAGCGTCAATTCCAGGAATAGGGATATTTGCCATGAACCGAAAAATAACAAACACGCCTAGGACAAACAGGATTTTATTTCGGAGCTCTGCAAGCTTGAATATCTGAAGAATTCTCTGGAGAATAGTGTTCATATTATGTAATACTGCCGCCCGCTTTTTCTATTTTTTCTTTCGCGGATTGCGAAACCTGGCATTGTTCTACGTGAAAGGCTTTGGTAAGCTCGCCGGTTCCCAAAATTTTTACTGCGGGCATCCTTTTCCCTATTGTACCTAAAAGACGCTTTTCCGCCAAGGTAGCGGGTTTTATGGTTTCGCCCTTTTCAAAATGCTCTTCCAAAAACCCAACATTAAAAGCAACCGTGTCGCTGTAGCCCGATCGTTTATACCCGCGCAGTTTGGGATATCGCTTAATAACTTCCCGTATCCGAGGTTGAAATCTGGCGCCCGCCCTGGATTTTTGGCCCTTCATACCGCGCCCGGAATACGTGCCCCGTTTGCCTCCCCGGCCAACGCGCTTTGCTTTACGAGCCTTGTGTGTTTTCCGCACTTGATGTATCTGCATCTTTTTTCTTTGAAACTTTTAATTTTTTTAAAGCCTCAATGGTTACCAACGCATTGTTTAGTTTATTATGCGTTTTCGACAAAAACTTTCCCGAAATATTATGGATTCCCGCGAACTCGCATACAATACGCACCGGTCCGCCGGCAACCAAACCGCGGCCGCCTTTTTGCGGCTTCAACAACACGCGGGACCCGCCAAATTTTGCCTCCACTTCATGAGGAATAGTTCCCTCTACGATAGGCACGGTTATGGCTTTTTTCTTTGCCTGCCTGGTCGCTTTTTCCACGGCTTGCGCCACGTCGGATCCTTTTGCGACGCCCACGCCCACGCGGCCTTGTTTATCGCCTGAAATTACCACTGCCCGAAAACGAAATCTGCGGCCGCCCGCCGCGACCCTTGTTACGCGGGCCAGGTCAAGCAATTTTGCGTCTGACTCCTGGCGTTCCCGCGAATCATTTTTCCTGCCGCGAGAAGGCCTTCCCCCTTGCGCCCCGCCGCGCTGAAAACCACCGCGGCCCCGCGGTCGCTGTTCCCGGCCCGCGGTATAAGCCTGTTTTTTTTGTGTGGATTCGTCTGCCATACTCTTTACAATAAAATTCCTTGTTCTCTGACTGCCTGGGCTAAGGCTTTCACGTTCCCGTGGTATTTGTATCCTCCCCGGTCAAAAACAACGGTTTGTATTTTTTGTTCCCTGGCAAGCTGCGCGATATCTTCCCCAAGCTTTTTTGAGCGTTCTACCCCGGTTTTTTTAATCTTTACGTCGGAAACCGCGGCCAGGACTTCTCCTGTCTCGTCGTTAATAAGCTGGGCGTACAAATGCTTGTTGGAACGAAACACCGCCAAACGAGGCTTGTGTGCCGTCCCTGAAACGCGAGCGCGTACCCGCTTATGCCTGATCTGCCTTCCTTGTCTTCTTGATATCTTCGTCATATTATTTCGCTCCGCCGGCGCTTACCGCTTTCTTGCCAAGTTTTCGACGGATAACCTCGCCTTCATAATGAATTCCCTTCCCTTTGTAGGGTTCCGGTTTCTTTACCATTCTAATTTTGGCGGCAAACTGCCCTACCTGCTCTTTATCAATTCCGCCCACTGTAATAACGTTTTTCTCAACGGAAACTACCATGTGCTCTGGGGTTTTTAGTTTTACCGGATGGCTAAACCCAACCTGCAGCGCGAGGGAATCGCCCTCTACCGCCGCTTTATATCCCACTCCTTCAATTTCCAGTTTCTTTTCATATCCCTGCCAAACTCCTTGAATCATATTGAAAAGCAGCGTTCTGGTCAAACCCCACAAAGCCCGAGCTTGGTTCGTTTCCTCTTTTACAGTTACCGCAATTCGGTTTTCCTGCTTTTTAATTTCAATCTCATTGCGAAATTCGCGGGAGAGTTCTCCCTTTGGCCCTGTGCAGGTAACTTTTCTTCCTTCAATCCGCACATCCACTCCCTGGGGTATTTCTATGGGTTGTTTTCCTACTCTAGACATACTATTTACCAAAGTTCACAA
The DNA here is from genome assembly GCA_036397395.1 of Minisyncoccota bacterium. Classification (GTDB taxonomy): domain Bacteria; phylum Patescibacteriota; class Minisyncoccia; order Minisyncoccales; family UBA10102; genus DASRUP01. Next base: position 13,062 of record DASWIZ010000022.1, on the reverse strand, counting down.
AGAATTTCTCCGCCAACCTTTCCTTTTCTTGCTTCAGAATCCGTCATTAACCCTTTCGACGTGGAAAGAATCGCGAATCCCTGGCCGCCGCGTACCCTTGCAATATCAATGGACGAGGCGTATTTCCGCTGGCCTGGCTTTGAAACGCGCCTTAACCCCGTAATTTTCGCTTCTTTTCCTTTATACGCCAAACGAATTTCAATAGTCTTTTTGGTCCTTTTCCCTTTAAAATCTATGCTTTTTACAAACCCTTTTCTCTCTAAAATTTTCGCTATCGCGTATTTTATTGCAGAAAACGGAACCTCAAGCGTATCTTTGTTTACGGCTTGCGCGGTTTTTATTCTATTTAACATGTCTGCAATGGGGTCTATCATAGTGTTTTACCAAGACGATTTTTTAACACCGGGAAGTTTTCCCTCGTTTGCTAATTCCCGAAAACAAATACGGCATAAATCAAAATCCCGTAAATAACCGCGTTTCCTGCCGCACCGAAAACAACGGTTGGTCTTCCGGCTGGAATATTTTGGTTTCTTTTTCGCTTTTGATATTTGGGCTTTACTTGCCATAGTATTATTGCTCTTCTTTTTTAAACGGAAACCCTAATTGTTGAAACAATTCTATTCCTTCTTCTTTTGTCTGAGCTGTCGTTTGCACGGTAACTTGCAGTCCAAACATATCTTTTACTTTTTCCGGGGAAATTTCAGGGAAAAAAATGTGTTCTTTTATTCCCAAGGCAAGGTTTCCTTTTGCGTCTACCGTGGACAAGTCAATACCCCGGAAATCGCGCGACCTGGGCAACACAACGTTTACCAAACGATCTAAAAACTGGTACATGCGCTTTCCCCGCAGGGTTACTTTTGCTCCCACCGGGCTGCCTTCGCGCAATTTAAAACCCGCAATGGACTGTTTGGCCTTGGTAAGAGTCGCGTGCTGGCCCGCGATGGCAGATACATCCTGCGTAATTCCGTCTAGTGTTTTACGGTAGTCGTCCCCCGCCCTTGAAGTAATCAATCTGCCAAATCCGGTGTTGATTACCGCTTTTTCCATTTTAGGCACTGCCATAATGCTGGAATAACCAAACTTTTTCCGCATGGCAGGGATGACTTCCTTTTCATATTTCGTTTTCATGTCTGTCATATACATCGTAATCTACAATTCTGCTCCGCATTTTTTACATATACGCGACTTTTTCCCATCAGACGCCCGGTATCCCACCCTTGTCGCTTTTTGGCATTTGCCGCATACAATTTTTACCGAAGATACGTTTACGGGTAAAGGCATTTCTATTATTTGCCCTTTTTCTCCCGCCTTTTTTGCCCGAACATGCTTTTTCTGCATATGAATTCCTTCCACAACAATTTTAGCGTCTTGGGGCAGCGCTCGAATTACCTTTCCCTTTCTTCCCCGGTCTTTCCCCGCTATCACTAGTATATTGTCGCCTTTCTTGATTTTCATAGCGTTATAAAATTTCCGGCGCTAAAGCCGCAATCTTGGTAAACCCTTTTTCCCGGATTTCGCGGGGAATCGGCCCAAAAATACGGCCGCCCTTTGGTTCTTTGTCCTTTTCTAAAATTACCGCCGCGTTTTCTCCAAAGGAAATGTACGACCCGTCTGCCCGTCTGAATGGTTTTCTCTGCCGCACGATAACCGCTTTTACCACTTCATGTTTCTTTACGGGTCTTCTGGGTTCAGCGGCTTTTACGGCGGCTACCACAATGTCTCCAATCTGCGCGTACCGTCTCTTTGTCCCGCCCAGTATGCGAAAGACCTGAATGGTCTTGGCTCCCGAGTTATCGGCTATTTTTAATTTTGTTTCTGTCTGGATCATACTTTCCCTATAACTATCCAATGCTTGTCTTTACTTAAAGGCCGGCTCTCTTCGATTATTACACTATCCCCTATCTGATACGTGTTTTCCGCGTCGTGCGCCTTATAATTTTCATGAACCCGAATTCTACGCAGGTATTTGGGATGCTGCTTTATCCTTTGCACTTCAACCACCACGGTTTTGTCCATTTTGTCTGAAACTATTTTTCCCGTAAGTCTTCGTTTGGCCATATTATTGTTGTTTTTTCTTTCCCATGGTTGCGATTCTGGCGATTTCGCGCCGTAGTTTTCGAATTTCCCGCACATTCTTTACTTTACCGGAAGGCAAGTCAAACCGCAGTTGCTGCAATTTTGCTTTGGCGTCTGCTGCCAGCTTTGCCAATTCCCTTTCGGTTTTCTTTCGCAAATCTTTCGCTTTCATCCCGTTTATTTCTTTATAAACTTTGTTTTTACGGGCAGTTTTGCCGCCGCTTTCCGCAATGCATCCCGTGCTTCTGTTTCCTTAATTCCGTCTACTTCAAATAATACGCGCCCCGGTTTTATGGCAGCCGCGTAGTGGTCCACGCCTCCCTTTCCGCCTCCCATGGGGACTTCGGCTCCTTTCTTGGTAATGGGCTTGTCGGGAAACACGCGAGTCCACATTTTTCCTCCTTTTCTTAAATACCGGATAATCGCTCTTCTGGCGGCTTCCAGCTGCCTGGCGGAAATCCACATTGCCTCCTCCGATTTTAACCCAAAAGAACCAAAAGAAATTTCAGTTCCTCTTCTTTCCAATCCCTTCGATCTGCCCTTCATCCATTTTCGATGTTTTACTTTCTTGGGTGTCAACATACATTCATTCGAATTTCTCCCCTTTATAAAACCAAACTTTTACTCCAATCATTCCATACGTTGTTTTCGCTTCCTTTAAGGAATACTCAATCCGCGCCCGCAGTGTCTGCAAGGGCAAACGCCCCTCTTTTTGTATTTCTTTTCTGGCAATGTCAGCGCCTCCCAGCCTTCCGGATACTTCAATTTTTACCCCCTGAATTCCTTTGTTCGCCATTACTTTCTGAATGGTCTGCTTCATTACTCTCCGGTACGGCATTCTTCGTTCCAGCTGCGAAGCTACCCATTGGGCGGTTAAGGACGAAGAGTCCCAGGGGTTTTTCAGTTCGCGAATTTCCAAACGAATTTCTTGCTTTCCTGGCTCCGCTTGCTCTCGGTATCTGCTTTTTTTATCTTTCTCTAAAACTTTTCCGATTTCACGCTTTAATTCCTCAATGCCGGAACCGCCTCTTTGAATAATTAAACCGGGACGCGCCGTATTGATAAATACCGTAACTTTGCCGCCAAATCGCTCGATTTCTATGTCTTCAATTCCGGCTTCCTTCAATTTTTGTTCCAGGTAATTCCGGATAAGAAAATCTTCCCGCAGGGCTTTTGCGTATTTGTCTTTTTGGAACCATCGGGAAAACCAATCTGCGGTATCTCGTAAACGAAATGATTTTGGGTGGACTTTGTGTGACATGGTTATATTGCTTTTCTTCGGAAAATTTTCTTTAAGCTGCCTTCTGTTTTTGGCTTTGTCATATCTTGGGTAGGCCGAAACTTTGGTTTCCCGCCCAAACTGGCTTTGCCAGATTGCGGCGGGCCCGCCTGATTGTTAGCCTCTGGCTGACTTTCGGCGGGTTTAGGCGATACAACCGCCGCGCTAGGCGCTATTTCGTCCAGTATTAAAGTAATATGCGAAGTCTTCTTTTGAATAGGGTACGCCCTGCCCCGCGCCCGTGGGCGATACCGCTTTAATTTTGGGCCTTCGTTTACCGTTATTTTTGAAACATACAGGTTTGCCTCTTGCAATTGCAAGTTATGTGTAGCAGAAGCTATGGCGGAACGCAACACCTTTCCCATGGGTTCTGCGGCGCCCTTTACGGTATAACGCAAAATAGCCCGGGCTTCTGAAACCTTTTTTCCCTTTAACAAGTCGGCTACAAGCCGTACTTTTCGGGGCGCTATTCTCAAATATTTGTGTGTTGCTGAAACTTGCATATACAAAAATTATTTCTTTGGCTTGGCAGCCGGTCCCGCCGCCGCTGGCGCCGTTCCCGCAGCCGCTCCTTTTTGTTCTATCTCTTTCTGCATTTTTCCGCCATGCCGGACGAATTTTGTGGTAGCTGAAAATTCTCCCAACTTGTGCCCCACCATGTCTTCTTGCACCGATACTGAAATAAACTGTTTTCCATTATGCACCCCAAAGGTAAACCCAATCATTTCCGGGGTTATAGTGGCATGGCGCGCCCACGTTTTCACAACGGTTTTGTCGCCGGCTTTCATTCCGGCAAGCTTTCCTCGTAACCGTTCGTCTATGTATGGTCCTTTTTTAATCGATCTTGACATAGTATGTTATTTTTTCTTTTTCTTCTTTCTTCTTTGCACAATAAAGGTATTCGTCCATTTCTTCGCTTTCCTGGTTTTTACTCCCAGGGCGTGTTTCCCCCAGGGAGTTTTTGGGTATTTCAATCCCACAGGAGTACTTCCCTCTCCTCCGCCATGAGGATGGTCTACCGGGTTCATGGCCGTTCCTTTTACGTGGGGCCTTCTTCCTTTAAGCCTTTTATGGCCCGCGTTCTTTACCCTGCCGTACATAAATTCCGGATTCGAAACCGCGCCTATGGTCGCGAAGCATTCGCTTTGAATCCTGCGAATTTCGCTTGAAGGAAACACCACTTGCGTATACTTCCCTTCGTGCGCTTCTACTTTTGCCGCGGCTCCCGCGGAACGCACCAGCTTTCCTCCTCCGCCCGGCTGCAGCTCAATATTATGGACAAACTCGCCGGCCGGAATGTTTTTTAACTTCATCCGGTTTCCCGCCTTTATCTCCGCCTTCTCCGCTATTACCACCTCATCTCCCACGTGTACGGACTGAGGGGCAAGCATATATTGCTTTGCGCCGTCCGCGTATTCTGCCAGCATAATGTAGGCGTTGCGGTTTGGGTCGTATTCAATGCTTGTCACTTTAGCTGTTTCATCCAAACGGTCCTGGCCAAAACTTACCTGGCGCCACAGCATTCGGGAGCCTCCGCCGCGATGGCGTATGGTAATACGCCCGGTATTGTTCCTTCCGGCTGTTTTTTGCAAATGAACCAACAGGCTCTTTTCCGGTTTGTTTCTTGTAATAATTCCTTTTTTCATTATGTCGGCAATATTTCTATGCGTTGTCCTTCTTGTATCTGCACCATGGCTTTCTTGTAGCCTTGTTTTATGCCTTTGGATCTTCCCAAACGCATATTTTTCGGATGCACGTTAATGACCCGCACACGCTTTACCTGTACGCCGTAGGCTTTTTCCACGGAACGTCCAATTTCTTTTTTGGAAGCCCCGGGCCGCACCACAAACACATACTGGTTTTTCGCCGAGCCAAGCTCGGTTGCTTTTTCCGTAGTGTGCGGACGTACCAACTGCGAATCCCCGGCCAGCGCTAAAACCGATTGCGCCAAAGAAGTTTGCAATTCCGTGTCTTCCGTCTTTATTCCCTCGGGTTTTTTAAAAATATTCAAGGCTGCCATGTTATTTTGCAAATGTTTTCTCTACTACCTCTATGGCGCTTTTGGGCATAACCAGGTACTTGCTGTTCAATAAGTCAAGCGCGTTTAATTCCCGGGCCTGCATGGTTCGCACATTCTTCAAGTTATTTCCCGCGCGAATAATGTCCTGGCGCATATCGGGCAACGCTAGCAGGGTGTTCTGGCTGTCGCAAGGCAACTTTCCTAACAGGGTTTGTAAAGCCTTGGTTTTGGCGCCTTCTAACTGCAAATCTTCCAGCAATACCAACATATCCTTTCTGGCTTTTTCAGAAAGCACCATAAATAAAGCTTTTTTTCTCATTTTCTTGTTTATTTTCTTGGTAAAGTTACGTTCCGCGGTTGGCCCGTGAGAAACGCCCCCGCCCACCCAAATAGGTGAACGAATGGAACCATGCCGCGCGTTTCCCGTGTGTTTTTGCGCCCACGGCTTTTTTCCGCCGCCAGACACGTCGCCCCTGCCTTTTACCTGGGCTGAAACCTGGCGCCTGTTTCCTTCGGCGGCAACCATTACCTGGTGCACCAAATCAGGGTTTAGCTCCACCCCAAAAATGTTTTCCGGCAATTCCGCAGTTCCTGCCTCTTTTCCTTCTTTGTCGTACGTCTTGATATTCATAGAATCATCCCCTTATCTCCAGAAGGGTGCCGCGGTGGCCCGGCACCGCGCCCTTTATGGCCAGTATATTATTCTCCTTATCAATTTTCGCGATTTTCAAATTTTTCACCGTGACTCTATCCGCTCCCATGCGTCCCGGCATCCTTCGTCCCGGCTTTACTTTTTGGGGAAACGCGCTTCCTACAGAACCTAAACCCCGCTCTTCGTGCTTTACTCCGTGCGTGGCGTTTCTTCCGTGAAATCCGTGGCGCTTTACTCCTCCCTGGAATCCTTTTCCCTTGCTGATACCCGAAACCTGTATCGTATCGCCCTCCTGAAATACCGACACATCAATATCATTATCCATTTGCGCGCTTACGCCGCGAAATTCTTTTAAAAACGAAAACGGCTTTGTTCTTTTTGATTTTTGAGTTTTGAGTTTTGCCTTTTCCTCATAGCCTACTTGCACTGCCTGGTATCCGTCTTTTTCCCTGCTCTTTAACGCCGTTACCTTTACGGGGCCGGCCTGAACCAGGGTAACGGGTACCACTTTCTCATCCACAAAAATCTGCGTCATTCCAATTTTTTTACCAAGTAAAGCTTTCATAATTCTGAATTTTTACAAAAGCGCCCCGGACTAACCGGGGCGCGAGCCTCATTTCAGGTTAGACCTTACATTTTAGGCGTAAGTTGTAGCAAAAACATTTGCTTGTTCTATATCACATTTTTATCTCAATGTCCACCCCAGCCGGCAGGTTGAGGTTTGTAAGGGCATCGATAACTTTCGGATTCGGATTTATAATATCAATAAGCCGTTTGTGGGTCCGCATTTCAAACTGTTCCCTGGCGTCTTTATGCACAAAGGGCGATCGGTTCACCGTGTACTTTTTAATTGCCGTAGGCAAGGGCACCGGCCCCACTAATTCGCATCCCTGCCGCAACACGGTTTCAATAATTTGCTTACAAGAAGCATCAATCACTTTGTGATCGTACGCTGAAATCTTAATGCGCAATTTCTGCTGTGTTGCTTTTTCAACTTCTGTCGTTTTTGCCATAGTATGTTCTGTCGAACCGTAATGAAATCCGCCTCTTGGCGGATTTCATGCCCATTACTGGATAATTTTGGTTACCACGCCTGCTCCTACCGTTTTTCCGCCTTCACGAATGGCAAATCGCTGCTGTTCTTCCATCGCGATGGGTACCAATAATTTTACTTTAAAGGTTATGGTGTCGCCCGGCATTACCATTTCTGTGCCTTCTGGCAACTCTACCTCACCTGTTACGTCGGTTGTCCGAAAGTAAAACTGCGGTTTATACCCTTTAAAGAATGGTGTGTGGCGACCTCCTTCTTCTTTGGTCAAAATATATACTTCAGCTTCAAATTCAGTATGGGGCGTTACCGAACCTCCTTTTGCCAATACCTGGCCTCTTTCAATGTCTTCTTTTTTCAAACCGCGAAGCAATATGCCGACGTTGTCTCCCGCCCTTCCTTCGTCAAGCATTTTGTTAAACATTTCCACGCTTACGGCAACGGTTTTCGAAGTGGCTTTCATGCCCACAATTTCTATCTCGTCGTTTGGATGAATAACTCCTCGCTCAACTCTTCCCGTAGCAACCGTACCGCGGCCTTCAATAGAGAATACGTCTTCAATGGCCATTAAGAACGGCTTGTCTATTTCCCGAACCGGTTCTGGCACGTTTTCGTCTACAGCCTTCATTAATTCCAAAATAGGCTTTGCCGCTTCGTCGTCCGCGGAAGCAACTTCTAAAGCCTTTAAAGCAGACCCCCGAATTACCGGAGCCGTATCTCCCGGGTAATCGTATTTTGTAAGCAATTCCCGGACTTCAGATTCCACCAAATCAATAATTTCAGGATCATCCACCATATCCACTTTATTCAAAAATACGCAAATATACGGCAAGCCAACCTGGCGGGCCAGCAGAATGTGCTCTCGGGTTTGAGGCATGGGCCCGTCCGGGGCAGACACCACCAAAATAGCGCCGTCCATTTGCGCGGCTCCCGTAATCATGTTTTTAATGTAGTCTGCGTGTCCCGGAGCGTCAATATGCGCGTAGTGGCGCTTGTCGGTTTCGTACTCCAGGTGCGAAAGAGAAATAGTAATTCCCCGTTGCTTTTCTTCGGGAGCTGAGTCAATCTGGTCAACGGTTTTGTCGGACGCGGTGTATCCCGCAAGTTTTAACACGTGCAAGATGGCGGCGGACAATGTGGTTTTCCCGTGGTCAACGTGGCCAATAGTGCCAATGTTAACGTGGGGTTTTGATCTGTTAAATTTTTCGGCCATAAAATGTAAAGATGTTTATTATTAATGCTTAGTATACTCCTAGAGCGGCAAATCGTCAATAGTCAACCCTTCTGCCTGGTCCCCTTCACTCATTGGAGGAGAATAAGGGTTTACCCTGGGCTCCCCCTGCTCTGCCTTTGGGGCGGACGGAGAGACAGGATTTACCACCGGAGAACTTCTCTGACCCACCTGTATTTTACCTTTATACTCCTCAAAAGACATAATAATCAGCTGGGGCCGGTCGTTCTCTACAATAACGATTTTCCCTCCTTCCTTCTGGATAATTTCTTTTATTTCCTGTAAGTCCATAATTACCTTCGTTTACCTTCAATAACTTCCTGTGTAACGTTCGCGGGAACCTCTTCATACCTTTCAAACTCCATAGTAAAGGTTCCTCGTCCTTCTGTCAACGACCGTAAATTTGTGGCATACCCAAACATTTCAGAAAGCGGGACTTTTGCTTTTATAACCTTCATTTCCAGGAGATCTTCCGTTTCCTCAATTCTTCCGCGTCTCGCGGACAAATCCCCAATGGTATCCCCCAAAAAGTCGGCGGGAATTGTAACTTCCAAATGCATAATGGGTTCGAGCAACACAATCTTAGCCTTCCTGGCCGCTTCCTGAAACGCCATGGATCCGGCAATTTTAAACGCAAATTCCGAAGAGTCCACTTCATGGTATGAACCGTCAAATAACGTAGCTTTAACATCCACTACCGGATACCCGGCCAAAACACCTTTGTCCATGGCCTCTTGTATCCCTTTCTGCACTGCTGGAATATACTCTTTTGGAATAGCGCCTCCTTTAATCGCGTCCACAAATTCAAAACCTGTCGCTTCTTCTTTGGGCTCAACACGAACATATACGTGTCCGTATTGTCCGCGGCCGCCAGACTGCCTTACGTATTTTGTTTCAGCTTCCGCCTTCTCGCGGATCGTTTCTTTGTAAGCCACCTGGGGGCGCCCCACGTTTGCCTGCACTGAAAACTCCCGCTTCATGCGGTCCACAATAATGTCTAAGTGCAATTCCCCCATTCCCGAAATAATAGTTTCTCCGGTTTCCAAGTCTGAACTTACGCGAAATGTGGGATCTTCGTCCGCCAGACGATGCAAAGCCATACCCATTTTTTCCTGGTCAGCCTTGGTTGCAGGTTCAATGCGAATAGAGATAACCGGTTCAGGAAACGTAATTTTTTCCAGTACAATCTGCGCGTTTTCGGCGCACAGCGTATGTCCGGTACTCGTGTTTTTCAATCCCACGGTAGCCGCAATATCGCCCGCGTACAATTCGTCCACTTCTTCCCGTTCTGCCGCGTGCATACGCAAAATTCGGCTAATCCGTTCTTTTTCTCCCGTGGTGGTATTGAACACGTAAGAACCTTTTTGCAATGTGCCGGAATATACCCGAAAATAGGTCAATGTCCCAACAAAGGGGTCGGACGCAATTTTAAAAGCCAAAGCGGAAAATGGTTCATCGTCCGCCGGCTTTCGGGTAATTGTATCCCCTGTTTTAGAATCAATCCCCTCAATAGCCGGAACATCTACAGGACTTGGCAAGTAGTCAACTACGCCGTCCAGCACCAGCTGCACGCCGGTATTTTTAAGCGCGGAACCCGTAAACACGGGCATCAGCTTGTTTGCCAATGTTGCTTTTCGCAAGGTTTTTTTTACTTCCTCTAAAGCAAGTTCTTCCCCTCCTAAATATTTTTCCATTAAGGCTTCATCTTCCGCGGCTATTTTTTCCATTGCCTTGTCCCGCCACTCTTTCGCTTTCTCTTGCAGGTCGGCGGGAATTTCCTCTTTTCGTATTACCTGGCCAAAGTCGCCCTCAAAGTACACGGCTTTCATTTCCAGCAAGTCTATAACGCCCTTCAGTTCATTTTCTTCACCAATAGGAATCTGCAGGGCTACCGCGTCCCTGGTAAGTTTTTTCCAAATGGAAGCCAGGCTTTTTTCAAAAGAAGCGCCGGTCCGATCAATTTTGTTAATAAAACAAATGCGCGGGACGCCGTATTTGTCCGCCTGGCGCCACACGGTTTCAGACTGCGGCTCCACGCCCGCTACCCCGTCAAAAATAACAACCGCGCCGTCTAACACGCGAAGCGAACGCTGCACTTCCGCGGTAAAGTCAATGTGGCCCGGCGTGTCGATAATATTAATACGGTAGTCCCCCCAAAAACACGTGGTGGCGGCAGAGGTTATGGTAATGCCGCGCTCGCGCTCTTGCGCCATCCAGTCCATAATCGCGGCCCCTTCGTGCACCTCGCCTATTTTGTGAGAAATTCCCGTGTAAAACAAAACTCGCTCGGTGCTGGTGGTTTTTCCAGCGTCAATATGAGCGATAATCCCGATATTTCGATATTTTTCTATGGGGTATTGTCGAGGCATGAAATTTATTCAAAAAATTTTACAGTTTAAGTTCATGTTAGGCTGCTATTGACAAATATCTTTGGTTTGCTATAATGCAAGTGAGATCGGGGCGGATGCCGACCCACTCCGTGCAGCGATGATTTCTTCTAAGAAAGCTTGGGGGAAGCCATAGCTGCAGCGGGGGCTTAAGCATTCATCAACCCCCGATCTTTTTTTTACTTTAAAATATACTTTAATACGTCTTTTGTCTTTACCTCTAAATGTTTTTCAATTAAAAGAAAAACTAATATCGAAAAGAACTTATAAACGAAAATTCGTGGTTTTCCTGTTCTCCGAAAAATTGCTTGGATTTCGCGCTTGTCAACACTGCTAATCCGTATCGCTTTCCTAATTCCGTTGCTAAATGCAATAATGGTATCCTTACTCGTATTCTCAATCTTCCCGCTTTGGTCAATCTCAATTCTCATGCGAAAGTTTTACCAGGCGAAGTGGGCGAAGGCGCGGTTTGCCTCGGCCATGCGGTGCGTATCTTCTTTTTTCTTTACCGCGGTGCCCTCGCCTTTATAAGCCGCCAGCAATTCATCTGCCAATTTTTGCCTCATAGGTTTTCCTTTTTTGGATTTTGCCGCCGTTAAAATCCATTTCATGGCCATGCTGGTTCTTTTTTCCGCTTTCACTTCCATGGGAACTTGGTATGTGGCTCCCCCCACTCTTCGAGAACGAACCTGCACCAAAGGAGCCGCGTTATCAATTGCTTTTTGAAATACTTCTACGGGATCTTTCTTGGATTGCGTTTTTACAATATCAAAAGCGCCATACACAATTTTTCTTGCTGCGTTTTTCTTGCCCCGTTCCATAACCTGGTTAATAAGCTTTGCAACCATAATGTCCTGGTACAAAGAGTCTGGGTGAATAGGTTGTTTGGTAAAATTACCTCTTGGCATGCATTATTTCTTCTGTTTTTTGGTTCCGTATTTTGACCTCTCTTGTTTTCGGCCTTCCACCCCTTCCGCGTCCAGTACGCCGCGAACCACGTGGTATCGAACACCTGGTAGGTCTTTTACCTTGCCGCCCCGCAATAATACAACCGAGTGTTCCTGCAGTTTATGTCCTACCCCCGGGATATAGGCGGTTACTTCCATACCATTGCTCAAACGAACTCTGGCCACCTTGCGCAACGCGGAGTTTGGTTTTTTGGGAGTAGTGGTAAACACCCGTACGCACACGCCCCTCTTAAACGAAGACGGGTAGCGCACAATGCGGTTTTTTTGCGAGCGAAAACCAAAGCTCAAGGCAGGCGACCTGTCTTTTTTTCCCACTTTTTTTCTTGGTTTTTTAATAAGTTGCCGAATAGTTGGCATCGCAATGAATGTATCAAATGTAAAGACGCTTGTCAATTAAAACCCTACGATAAAGCGGAATACCCACTCGATCACCGGCACCAAAAACTGAAACAGGAAAAATACAAAGAAAAGCAAAATAAATATGCCGTAACGGGAAAGAAAGCTCCGTACCCCATCAAACGAACGAGGCAAAAAGTCAAACAAAATGTGCGAGCCGTCTAAAGGAGGAACGGGCAGCAAGTTAAATATGGCAAGCACCAAATTAAGCTGTACGATACCCACAAATAAAGGAATGAGTTCGGGCAAAACCGAGGCTATGGGTATGCTAAAAAACCGCAGCGCCAAACCAAATACCAAGGCAATTCCCAGGTTTGCCGCGGGCCCGGCAAAGCTTACTTTGGCTGAACCGTATTTCTGGTCCCGCAAGTTATTAGGATTTACCGGTACCGGTTTTGCCCAGCCAAAGCCTACGCCCGTGGTTAAAATTAAGAAAAACGGCACCAGCACAGAACCGATAGGGTCAATGTGCGGCAAGGGGTTTAACGTAAGCCTGCCCGCGTTTTTTGCCGTGGGGTCGCCCAGCGAGTTTGCCACCCACCCGTGCGACACCTCGTGCAGCACCACGGAAAACACCAAAACCGAAACAAAAAATACTATGGTGGTAATATCCATAACATATACAATACCACGCCTTGCGTAATTATTCAAACCATAAACTTTTCTAAAACTTTTCCTTGCAAATAATTGACATTTTGTCAAAAATCCTATAAACCATATTACAGAACCCCACAATTTCATAACAGGAGGAAATATCGCCATGCTCTGACAAAACACAAAGGGAATAACAGCCCGGTAATTCCAAAAACTCACCGAAAGGAGAAAGATTTTGCAAAAGGAAAAACTGAGATTCGGCAAGCTCGCCCTTTTGACCATTGCCGTCATATCCTTGCTCGCTATTGCGTGCACCGCGTATGTAACCGCAGACGACGACCGAGATCGAGATCCAAGACCTACTCGCGAACCCAGAGAAACACCTACCCCAACTCCCATGCCTGTTCCGCC
>DASWIZ010000021.1:0-18406 GCA_036397395.1 Minisyncoccota bacterium | reverse complement strand
GCGCAAGTGAGTGGTGTATGTATTTATCACGCCAAGCATAAAGATGCTGTGATAGAGATTATAAGGAGCGAAGCAGGCCTTACGGCTTCTGAATGCGATAACGATGAACTATTCAACCAAATCCTCTCCACGTTTCGGTTTCTCGACGAATAAGAGAGTGGAAGTGAAAAAATGATACATACGTACAAGTTTTTCACTTTTTGTTTAGCGAGAAAAGAAGTTTGTTGAGCGAAGAGTTTATTGTTATAGTGGGAGAATATGAACATAGCGTTTTTTAAACTGGAGGATTGGGAAAAAGAGTATATAAAAAACCACGAAGAGTTCAAAAAGCTGGGGGCGGACGCCGTGTTTTTTAACGAGGCTTTAGACAAAAACCATATCCCAAAAGACGCGGGGGCCGAGGCCGTATGCGTGTTTATTAATTCCAAAATCGATAAAAAAGTTTTAGACGCTTTTGAAAACCTGAAATTTATTACCACGCGTTCTACCGGATTTGACCATATCGACATTACAGAATGCAAAAAGCGCGGCATTCAAGTGGCCAGCGTGCCCGGCTATGGGGAAGACACGGTGGCAGAATACACGTTTGGTTTGATTCTGGCCTTAACGCGAAAAATTTACCAGAGTTTTGACCAGATCCGGGAAACCGGCAGTTTTTCCAAAGAAGGACTGCGCGGCATAGACCTAAAAGGCAAAACCCTTGGCGTGATAGGCACGGGCAAAATCGGCAGGAATGTTATACAAATCGCCAAAGGGTTTGAAATGAATATTGTAGCTTGCGACGTGCGCGCGGACGAGCAGTACGCCAAGCAAATGGGTTTTCGCTATTTCGGCCAAGACGAGCTTTTGGGCAACAGCGATATTGTTACCCTGCACGTGCCGTATGTAAAAGCAACCCACCATTTAATAAACGCAAAAAATATTGCTTCCATGAAGCGCGGGTCGTACCTAATAAACACCAGCCGCGGCGGGATTGTGGAAACGGAAGCCTTAATCCGCGCGCTCAAAGACGGGCATTTGGCCGGAGCCGCGCTGGATGTGCTCGAAGAAGAATCGGCCATTGAAGACGAGCTGGAATTGTTTTTGGAAGGCCGTCCCGAAGAACACAACCTAAAAACCGTGCTTGCCAATCACGTGTTAATCGACATGCCAAACGTTATTGTAACGCCCCATAACGCGTTTAACACCTGGGGCGCGCTGCAAAGAATTTTAAACACAACAATTGATAACCTGGCGGCATTCCATCGGGGAAGTCCGCAAAATCTTGCGCAACCAATATGACAATTGGCGATATTCAGATGCGGGTTTATGATACGTAAGGGAATTCTAATCGCAGCAGGCATGATCGTAATTGGCGGTTTGGTTTTTGTCTACCAATCTGCGGTTTTGCCTAAAGATTCTCACGACACAAAGCGGTGGGGGTACACTGGAGGTAATGGCAAGCAAGAAGAAATCTCCAAAAAAATCCATTCACCTTGTCACAGGTTTGCAGGGGAAACGATATAGAGTATAATAAAGGTAATAAATAACATAAAGGTATATAAAGACTATGAATCCTAAAATAAAAGATTTTATCGGTGTTATGGTGGGGGTTGGGGTAATCGGGTTTATTATTGTTTCATGGATGTATGTAGGCGCGTTTTCAAAGTCTATAGAACCTTCTTCGTTCCGGAGTTTTGCGGTGTCTGCGGAAGGAAAAGAAGTGGCAATTCCCGACATTGCCCAGTTTACGTTTAGCGTGCTTACGCAGGGCGGCAACGATCTTGAAAGTTTGCAAACGGAAAACATAACAAAAACAAATCAGGCTATCGATTATATAAAAGAGCAGGGGGTGGAAGCAAAAGATATTACAACACAGGGGTTTAATATAAGTCCGCGCTATCAAAATTATTCTTGTCCGCGCCCTGTGAATGGGGAGGCGGTACCTTGTCCTCCCGTGGAGATTGTAGGGTACAGCGTTACGCAGACCGTGCAGGTAAAAGTGCGTGATTTAACAAAGGCCGGGAGTATGCTTTCGGGAGTGGTAGATAAAGGCGCCAATACGGTTTCACAGCTTTCCTTCATGCTAGACGACCGGGACGAAAAAGAAAGCGAAGCCCGGGCGCAAGCAATAGAAAAAGC
This sequence comes from Minisyncoccota bacterium, assembly GCA_036397395.1. Lineage (GTDB taxonomy): Bacteria > Patescibacteriota > Minisyncoccia > Minisyncoccales > UBA10102 > DASRUP01. The sequence goes on along the minus strand of DASWIZ010000021.1, from coordinate 16,285 downwards.
AAAGCAAAAAGCAAAAGCCGTGGCGCAGGCCGGTGGATTCCGCGTGGGGCGCTTACTTTCCATACAGGAATCGGGCATTCCATACTATCCGGTGTACGATAGGGCGTTCGCGGAATCCGCAGTAGGGGCGCCGACCCAGGCCCCGGCCCCCAGCGTGGAGCCCGGTTCCCAAGACATTACCGTAAACGTAACCTTGGTGTATGAAATCCGGTAAATACGATTTGGGTATTGCGTGGATTAATCCGGTAGAAGAACAATTTGTCGCCAGTGTAAAGAAAGCCGCACGAGCAAAGCGGCTTTCTTTGTTTGAAATAACCTACGAAAACGTAGAGGACGTATTCGCCAAAATCGAAAACGGCGAGCTTTCTTTCGGCACGTTTTTTGACCGCGGCTCGTTAGACGACGCCACGTTTTTTCTTATGGCAGAAAAACTTAAAGCACAAGGTACCAAAGTGGTAAACGACCCCGCGGCCGTTATTCAGGCTTCCAGCAAAGCAAAATTGCACGAGGTGTACGAACAAAACGGCCTGCCCGTGCCAAAAACCATTTTGCTTTTCGCGAAAACTCCCAAAAAAGAGTTGGAGGAAATTCCAAAAAAACTGGGCGTGCCGTTTGTGCTTAAACCTTCGCACGGGGGAGCGGGAGAAGGGGTGCGTTTGGCGGCAAAAAACGCAAAAGATATCCGGGAATTTTTAGCAGAGTTGGCGCTGGACAAAGGTTTGGCGCAAGAATATGTTGTTCCTATTGCAATATCGGGGAAAACGGCGTGGTTCAGGCCCATATATGCCACAGGGGAAATTATTCCCCTGTGGTGGGACCCGGCAAACCATTTTTACCGGGAGTTTGGAAATTCCCCGAAAGAAAAACAAATCGCCAAAAAACTCATCTCATATGTGCAAAAAATCGCAGACCTCACAAAACTCGATTTGTTTAGCTGCGAAATAATGATAGCCGAAGGAAATAGGTATTTAGTCGTTGACTACGCTAACCATCCCATAGACCTTTCCACCCAGGAAACCAATCCCGACGGCCTCCCCCCGCCCGTCCTCTCCAAAATCGTGAATGCTTTGATAAAAAATTCTTGACAGTATATATACCAGTAGTATATACTTTAGGTATATGGCCAGAGCTATTATAAACATCAAGGCAGATCCTGTCGTAAAAACCAAGGCACAAAAAGTTGCAAAAGAGCTTGGTATGCCTCTTTCTACGATTATTAATGGGTATTTAAGTCAGTTTATTCGCACTAAAGAGGTGCATTTTACTCTTGAAGGAATCTTGAAACCAAGTGTTCAAAAGCGTTTGGATCGACTACACCAAGATGTAAGAGACGGAAAAAATATTGTTGGACCTTTTGAGGACGCCGAGGAAGCGATTCGTTATCTTAATTCATAATGAGAATAGAGTTTCATCGCTCGTTTAAGAAACGGTATAAAAAGGTTTCCCTGAAAATCCGGCGTCGCTTTGACGAGAAACTAAGTCTTTTCGAAGAAGAGCCATTTCATCCAACTCTAAATAACCATCCATTGACCGGTAATCGTGTCGGTCAATGGAGTATTAATGTGACTGGCGACTGGCGCGCATTGTATGTGTTTCAAGATGCGAGAACCGTCGTATTTATCGATATAGATACTCACAGTAATTTGTATGAGTAGTTTACGGTGAGGCGGTAGTACTACCGTTCCGCCGTTGTTTTTGGCGGGGTTGCGGAGGCGGGGGGTTTGGAGTACAAGGGGGTATATGATAATAGACGTAACCCAGGTGGGTGAGGGCGAGGAGGAACTTTCCGAGAATGTGGGGTATCGGAAACCCCACATAGCCAAGCAGCCCATGGATGGGACGAGAAAGAGTCGGGTGGATAGGCGCACTTTGTTTGTAGGGCTTGCGGTTGCCCTGCTTTTTGTCGGGGGCGGAATATACGCGTGGCAGGGATCGCAGTTAAAAGGATCTATTGGCCAGGCCGTGCAAACCGTGCATTTGGAGTCCTCGTTGCCTTCAACAGAACCGGAAAGCGGTAACCAGGACGCGCGGGTTGCCGCCAACGAAGTGGTGCGGCGGAATACGACCAGCATCTCGCGGGCGGCAAAGCCCCTGCTTGAAGTGGCGGCTCCCAACGGGGGCGAAGCATTTTGTCTGGGGGATACGTTCGACATCTCATGGCGCAGCCAGGGCGTCCGGCAGGTTGCGGTGGAACTGCGGGGAGAGCAGGCAACGTATTATTTAGGGGTGGCGTCTGCCGCCGGGGCTGTTTCCGCGAAAAACATTGCGTTGCCAAAAGCCGGCACGTATAAGGTTGCGGTACAAAGCGCCGCCCAGCCCGATATACAGGATACTTCAGACGCGTTTTTTGCAATCCAAGACTGCGCAGAGTAAAATAGGAACAAGATATGAGAGTGGCTTTGGGAATTCTTATTATTGTTTTTGCCGTCAGTCTGTTTTTGCTTAACCTGTCTTTGGGCGTATTTCCTTTCGCGGAATCTTTGCGGATTCCGTCTTTTTCGTTTGAAAAGGACCGGGAGGGCGACAGCGTGCTTGACCATTTGGTACAGCGGTTGGATCAGGAAAGGGAAAACTTTTCGGTGCAGGAACTACAGAAAAAAGTAGCGGCTCCCACGCCCATAAAAGTATTTCAGCAAGCCACATCTGCTATCGCATTGGACAAAATCCAGGTGCAGGTGGCTACGAACGCCCAACGCCAGCAGAACGGTTTGCCGCCTCTGCCGGCAAACGCCATATTGGACCACATAGCCCGGGCAAAAGCGCGGGATATGTTTGACTTGCAGTATTTTGCGCACGAGTCGCCCACGGGCAAGGGAGTGGGCGATTTGGCCGATGAATTTGGGTACGAATACCTGGCTATAGGCGAAAACCTGGCTTTGGGAAATTACCAAAACGAACAGGCTTTGGTGCAAGCGTGGATGGATAGTCCCGGACATCGGGCGAACATACTAAACGAAAAGTATCGGGAAATTGGCATTGCCGTTGCAAAAGGAAATTTTGAAGGGCAGGAGGTATGGCTGGCCGTACAAACGTTTGGTGTGGCGCTTTCTGTGTGCCCGGTTCCAGCAGAAAGCGTAAAAAACGAAATAGAAATAAAAAAACTTGAGTTGCGCGAGTTACAGATACTGCTGGATGTTATAAAAGAAGAGCTCGAGAACACGCAGCCAAAGCGCGGGCAAGCGTACCAGGATAAAGTGGACCAGTTTAATAGTTTGGTAGAGCAGTACAACAAAACCGTGGCAGAAACGCAAACTCTTATTAAGGGGTATAATGTTCAAGTGGAAGTTTTTAACCAGTGTGCCAATAACGGCCAATAGGGTATAATGCAATTATGAGGTTTTCAGTTGTTTTCGCAATAATTTTGTTGGTGGCGGCGGGCGTTGGAACAGCCATGTTCGCCAACGCGCAACAAGAAGGGGAAAGAAGGGTGGTGCCGTTTGGCCAGGTAATTGAAGGCGATTACGTGGCGGCGGGCGACACGGTTGAAATTTCGGGTGTGGTAAAGGGCGACGCATACGTGGCGGGAGCCCAGGTGCTGGTAAACGGAACCATAGAAGGTGATTTGTTGGCTGTGGGGGGAACGGTAAGTATTGCGGGCCAGGTACAACAAAACGTGCGCGCCGCGGGCTGGCAGGTTATTATTTCCGGTAACGTGGGAAGGAACGTAACCGTGGGAGGAATGAACGTGGAGATTACCAAAGAGGCCGATTTGCAGGGCAATTTTGTGGCCGGAGCAGTGAACACGGTATTAAACGGCCCGGTGGCAAAATCGGCAAAAATAGCGGGAAGGAACCTTACCATGGCAAATAAGGTTCAGGGAGACGTGGAAGCCGCCGTGGATATTATTCGTTTAGCTTCGGGAGCCGACCTGCAGGGAAACTTTACCTATTGGAGCAACCGGGAAGTGTCGTTTGAAGAAGGCATACAGGTGCGAGGCACGGTTACAAGAAAAGCGGGGCAGGGGTTTAGCGGATACGCCGAGCAAGTTTCAGATTCGGTAAGCTCGTTTTTAAAACCCTTTCTTGGCATAACAAGCTTTTTAAGCAGCCTGGTGCTGGGAGCGTTATTGATTCAGTTGTTTCCCAATTTTACGCGGCAAACCGTTTTTGCCTTACGGGAAAAAAAGTGGCGGTGCCTTTCGAACGGGCTTCTTGCCCTGCTTCTTATTCCCATTATTTTCGGCGTGTTTATTATTACCATAGTTGGAATTCCTTTGGGCATTATGCTGCTGTTCTTTTCTTCCTTGCTGTTGTATATCGCGCGCATTTTCGTTATGCTTTGGGTGGGTATGCTTATAACAGAAAAGCTGGGTAAGAATGTATCCGATATGTGGGCGTTTGTCATTGGGCTTATCGTGTATTCTGTATTGGTGCAAGTCCCTGTTATTGGATGGGTTGTCCCGTCTGTGGCCGCCATATTGGGTTTGGGAGCCATAGTGTCGCGCCTGAAAGAAACGTATTTTGCCAACAAGCATCAAGTGTTACCTTAAGCTATGACAAAAAAGTCAAAAATTACCCATACGTCAAACCAGATTTGTTTTATCGGGCCGCGCATTGAAGAGGTATTAAACATGCATCCCCAGGACGCGTTCCAGCCAGAGCGTATGACCAAAATTGTGGAAGAGTTTACGCGCGGTTTTTACTTTTTAAAAGACTTTGGTTTGGCTGCCACCATATTCGGGAGCGCCCGCGCGCCCAAAAACAGCATCGCCTACAAAGAAACAGAGCGACTGGCGTATTTGCTTTCAAAAGACGGGTTTGATATTATTACGGGCGGGGGACCGGGCGTTATGGAGGCGGCAAACAAAGGAGCAACAGAGGCTGGCGGAAGATCGGGCGGCATAAATATCCAATTGTTCCATGAACAGCGCGTCAATAAATACGTAACGGAATCATCGGCGTTCTACTACTTTTTTATCCGCAAGGTAATGCTGGCGTTCGCTTCTGAAGTGTACATATTTTTTCCGGGCGGGTTTGGCACGCTAGACGAATTTTTTGAGTTAGTAACGCTGGTGCAGACCAAAAAAATAGAACCCATACCCATTATTTTGGTAGATAAGGATTACTGGAACCCGCTGCTGCACTGGATACAAAAAGAGGTATATGGAAAGCGCAAAGCAATTTCGAAGGGCGATATGGATTTGTACCATGTCGCCAAGGACGCCGACCACGCTTTTCAGTTAATCCGGAAAATGGTAATACGGACAGACCGTAAAGTCGACGGTATGTTATAAATAACTATACGTATGCATGGATTCACAACAACACAATGAAAAAACACTAACCACGCCTATGGTTATTGGATTGGGGATCGGGGCGCTTGTGATAATTGGCGTGCTGGTTTTCCTGCTGCAGCAGGGAATACTGGGCACGAGCCAGCAGGAAGAAGAAGTAATAAGCGAAGAACAAATGGAAAACGAACAAAAAGTAGATATATCCGACCTTCTTGTCGAAGACCTGATAGAGGGCGATGGCCAGGCAGTGGTGCCGGGCGACGTGGTAGTGGTGCATTACACGGGCACGTTTGAAGACGGGATAAAGTTTGACAGCTCGTACGACCGCGGAGAACCCGCGCAATTTCAAATTGGCGTGGGGCAGGTGATCCAAGGTTGGGATATTGGTTTGGAAGGCATGAAAATCGGCGGAAAAAGAAAACTTACCATTCCTTCGCATTTGGCGTACGGGGAAGCGGGACGTCCTGGAATTCCACCAAACTCCACGCTTATATTCGAAATCGAGCTATTGCAGATAGTGGATTTGAAAGGATAGGGAAATCCGATTGGTTGAGAATCGCGCCCCTTGCAAAAGGCGCGATTTTGTGGTAGGAGGAGGTATGGATAAAAGGGTAAGGGAAAACCTATTGTACGTTTTAGAGGACAACTGGAGCCGGTTCAAGAGGCCGGTGTTGTGGGGTTTGTTTGCCTTATTGTTATGGCTTGGAATTTCATCCGTTTTTAACGGAATAGACAAGGCTTTGGGCGCGGTGGAAATTACCGGGTACGAACCGGAAGCCAAGCTGGTAGGGGCAAGCGTAAGGCCGCAGCCAGAATATATTTCGACAGACTCCCTGCTTTCTATTCCTTCGCTTGGCGTGGAAACTCCGCTTATATTCGTAGACAGTACGAATCCAAAAGATTTTTACGGGCCGCTTAAAGAGGGGGTAACGCATTATCCTTCTTCTTTACCCGGGCAGTCCGGCACCGCCATTATTTTGGGACACTCGGCCCCAAACGCAATTTTACGAAAACAGTTTAACGGCGTATTTTCAGACATAAAAGATTTGGAGCCGGGGGACGAGATTATTGTTCAGCACGAAGGAAAGCGGTATCGATACGCGGTTGAAGGGCAGGAAGTGCTGCAGCGCGGGCAAGACGTTCTGGCAGAATCTTTGGTAACCACGCAGTCGAAACTTGTGTTACTAAGTTGCTGGCCACCCGGCATAGATAATAAACGACTTATGATTAAAGCTACGGCAATATGAAAACAATACTATTCTTAACTCTTGCGGTTTCCCTGGTCGCGGCTCAACCGGTCGAGGCCCAAACAGGAACCTTCGAGCTTCAACAAAACATTCGCAACCTTACCCGGCAAAATTTTGTCTGGGCAAATACCGCGGCGGCCCAGGCAGGCGATCGCCTGGAACTGCAAATTGTGGTCCGTTGGACGGGAGCCGCGCCAACCGATAACGTGTTGGTGCGGGAAACCCTTGACCAGCGCTTAACGCATGAGGGCAACCTAAAAGTTGACGGCGTCGAAACCGCTAGCAACATAACCGCAGAAAACGTAAACATTGGCGCGTTGCAGGCAAACCAGACAAAAACCATAACGTTTGAAGCTACGGTAAACGGGCCAGAGGCTTTTCCGGCGGGAACCACAACCATAGTTAACAGTTCAACCGTGTTTAATACGCAAAGCGCAAATTCTGGGGTTTCTCGCGTGCAGGTGGGAAGAGACGCCGTGCCTACCGACGTTTCCACCGGTCCCTTGACTATGTGGATGATCGGCGGATTTCTTGTGACGCTTGCGGCAGGCATTGCCGGAACCATATTTTACCTAAAGTATTATGTGCGAACCCGAGTGCTCGAAAGCGAATTTGATACGCGAGTTGACAGAAAACTGGCAAACGCAATTGGAAATATCCGGCAAAAAGAAAAGAAGGGTTAGACCCTTCTTTTCTTTTTTATTTGGTAGTGTATAATAAAAACAGGGGAAAAAGTTTAATTATAAAAATATATGGACCAACTGGTAAAAGCGGACGTATTCTTTTTTATAACAAGCGTTGCCGTTATTGTGTCGAGCGTTGTGCTTATTGTAGCGTTTGTATACGTAATACAAATTCTGCGCGACGTACGTTATATTACCAAACGCGTCCGGAAAGAAACCGACGAAATTTTAGAAGACGTACACCAGGCACGCAACTTTATAAAAAAAGAAGCAAAGCGGGCTTTGAACATAAAAGATGTTGTTAGCGGGGTAATACAGGCGGTATTCCAAAAAGGACGCAAAAGGTCGTCTGAAAAAAAGAATTAAAGATGTATGGCAAGCAAAAATAACACAGGCAAAAAAGTAGTATTGGGCGCGGGTTTGGCTTTGGCGGCTGCCGCCGCGGCGGGAGCTTACTTTTTGTACGGAACAAAGGAGGGGGCAAAGCAGCGCAAAAAAATCGCGGGCTGGAGCCTAAAAATGAAAGGCGAGGTTTTGGAAAAACTGGAAAACCTAAAAGAGTGGAACCAGGAAGCCTACAATAAAGCGGTGGATGCCGTTGGCAACAAATACCGGCAAATGAAGTCTATAGATTCCGCCGAAGTGGAAAAGGCAATGAAAGAAATGAAAAGCCAGTGGAAGCATATTATGAAGGACGCGGAAATGCGCGCCCGAAGAAAAAAATAAGCCCAAAACAATGGAACAAAAGCGGGGACTGTCCCCGCTTTTTGTTTGCTTGCACCGAGTAAAGTCGAGGTGTGGATAACTCATATTGACACGCTTTCTTGGCGGAGATATACTTAAAGTACGACGATATATCATATTGATATAAAGTCCTAAATACGCGGGAGAGCGTTATCTCCATTTGAAGCGTCAGCTTCCCAACAACAGTTAGTTCTTTCAGTAAAGATAGGCCTTCTCTAAACAGTCGGCCTTCTTTTTTTACGAAATTTTGATATTATTAGATTATATATGAACAAAACATTTTTTCTTATTGTTGGATTAGTTCTTGTAGGCGCTGTGGCGTGGGCCGGGTTTTCGTATTGGGAGCAGATATGGGGGTTGGGGCCGGCCCCGACGGTGCCGTCGGGGCCGGCAGATGATATTGGGGGTAACAATACCGATTTTCCATTGCGACTGCCCGCCGGGTTTTCTATTTCGGTGTTTGCCAAAGATTTGCCGGGTGCCCGCGTTATGGCTTTTGACGGCATGGGAAACATGTGGGTAAGTCAAACATCGGAAGGCAAGATAAGTTTGCTTGAGGTGGAAGACGGAAAAGTGCAAAACCAGACTGCTGTATTGCAAAACTTAAACCGGCCGCACGGTTTGGCATTCCATCCCCAGCAGGACTTATTGCTGTATTTCGTCGAGCAAGACGGCGTGTCGCGCGTACCCACGTATTCGGAGGGTGCACCAGAAAAATTGTTTGATTTGCCAGCTACCGGCGGTCATTTTACCCGTACCATGCTGTTTGCGCCAGATGGTCGTTTACTTACATCAGTTGGTTCTTCGTGCAACGTGTGCCACGAGGAAGATTGGCGGCGTGCCACCGTATTGGTTTCAGACGACCGGGGAAACAACTTGCAAGTGTTTGCCAAAGGGCTGCGCAACGCCGTGTTTATGGCAACGCATTATGTTACCGGCGACATTTGGGTAACGGAAATGGGGCGCGATAATTTGGGCGACAATACGCCGCCGGATGAAATTAATATAATAGGTAGTCCTTCGACGAGCTCAGGACAAAATTCGATTCCGAATTTTGGCTGGCCTATTTGTTACGGCAAAAATATCCACGATACGCAGTTTGACAAGAATACGTACATACGAAACCCGTGCGACGAGCAGTTTGGTGAAATTCCTTCGCACGTGGATTTGCAGGCGCATTCTGCCCCATTGGGTTTGGCATTTGTTCCCGAAGAAGGCTGGCCCGAAGAATATTGGTACGATTTGCTGGTGGCATTTCACGGTTCGTGGAACAGGACAGAACCAACGGGATATAAAATCGTCCGCGTAAAACTGGACGCGCAGGGAAATTACGAAAGTACTGAAGACTTTATTTCAGGCTGGTTGCAAGGAGGCCAAGCGCTCGGCCGGCCCGTGGACATTCTTATCCAGCCTGGCGGCGTAATGTACGTGTCCGACGACAAAGCCGGATTGATTTACAAAGTTACATATCAGGGAAATTAATGCAAAAAGAAATTCGGTGGCTGTTGGATGAGAAGTACGGCGGCAAGCGGACGGCGCGGGCGAAAAAAGACATTGCGCGTTTGGAAAAGGGCGAGCATGTGGATTATGTAATAGGCTGGGTGCGGTTTTTAGGGTGTAAAATTGATTTGTCGCAACAGCCCCTCATCCCGCGGCCGGAAACCGAATATTGGGTAGAGAAAGCAATAAAAGAAATGCAGGGAGGAAAGGTCATCGATTTATTTGCCGGTTCTGGATGTGTGGGCGTTGCGGTGCTCAAACACGTGCCGAATGCCGATGTGGACTTTGCCGAGACAGACAAAAAACTGCTTTTGCAAATCGAGATAAACACGCAGATAAATGGCATCGGAAAAAGCCGTTATCGGGTTTTGCGGTCTGATATATTCTCGAACGTGAAAGGGAGATACGACTATATTCTTGCGAATCCGCCGTATGTGGCAGAAGCCAGGAAAGCGCGGGTGCAGCGTTCAGTGCGAGAGCAAGAGCCCTACCATGCTGTCTTTGGCGGTAAAGATGGGTTATACTATATACGAAAGTTTTTGAAAGAGGTGAAAAAGCATGTTGTCGAAGGCGGCGTAGTATACATGGAGTTTGATTCATCCCAAAGGCAAGAAGCGCTCCGCTTGGCAAGGTCTGCCGGAGCGGCAGAGGCCGTTGGGCATAAAGACCAATACGGCAAATGGAGGTATGCAAGAATCGTTTTTTGATCGGTCAGAAAATCTGCAACTCGAAAACGACGGCGACGGAAATGTCGTGTATTCTGTCGCCCAATGCGTGGGGCAAATAAACGAAGCGGTCGGCCGTTTGGGCGTGGTGCGGGTACGGGGCGAAATAAGCGCCTTGAGCCAAAGCAGGGGCGCCATGGCGTTTTTCGATTTAAAGGACGCTTCCGGAAAAGAATATGTGCTGCAGTGCAGTATTTTTGGCTGGAGTTTTTCAAAATATAAGCACTTTTTGGAAGACGGGCTGGAAGTGGTGGTGCACGGTAAGCTTAAGGTATATGAAAAACGGGGAAGCCTAAGTTTCATAGCCGATTCCATTGAGCCTTCAGGAGAGGGGGCGTGGCGAAAAGCTTTTGAAGAGCTTAAAAAACGCCTGGGCGCAAAAGGGTATTTTGACGAATCCCGCAAACGGCAGCTTCCCTTATATATTCAAAAAATCGGGCTGATTACTTCAGAAGACGGCCAGGCCCTGCACGACTTTCGCCAAAACCTGGGGAATTACGGATTTTCTATATTGTTGTACCCGGTTTGGGTAGAAGGCGACAAGGCGGAAGCCAGTATTGTAAAAGCCTTGCAATGGTTTAACAAAAATAAGCCCGATATGGATGCGTTAGTGCTTATTCGCGGCGGCGGCGGGTTTGAAAATCTCAAAGTGTTCAATTCAGAGAAAATTGCCGATGCCATTGTCTCCTCGCGCATTCCCGTTATAACCGGCATAGGCCATGAAAAAGACGAAAGCATCGCAGATTACGTGGCAGACAAGCATCTTTCCACGCCTACGGCGGTCGCGGCGTTCCTAAAGGCGCGACGGGAAGATGTAATGCGAGGACTCGATATGCTCTGGGAGGGTTTACAAGAAGGTATGCAAGATATAATAAAAGAGGAGCGGCTTTTGGTAAATACGCAGGCAGAGCGATTGCACCGTGGTTTTGGGAAAGTGTTCGAAGGGTTCGCAAATTTGAAGCAGCGGCTGGTGCGTGCGCGCTATGCATACGAGAAACAAGTATATGTATATCTTGCCAGCGTGGAAAGGGCACAAAGCATGCTTACTTCTTTGAATCCGGAAAATGTGCTACAACGAGGATATAGCATAGCGTTCAACTCGCGCGGAGAAACGGTGAAATCAATCGAGCAAATAGAAGTTGGGGAAACTGCTATGGTGAAAGTGTGGAAGGGCAAATTTTCCGCGCTCGTTGAACGTAAATTCAAATGACTCAAATTCAAAATCCTAAAAAACAAAATTTACAGCAAGCGCTGGAACGGTTGGAAAGCCTGGTAAAAGAACTCGAGGCAAAAGATGTAGACGTGGAAGCGGGCCTGGCAAAGTTTAAAGAAGGAGTGGACCTGGTAAAGTTTTGTCAGGGCCAGTTACAGGAAGCTGAAAACGAGTTTCGCAAACTCAAAACAGAGCTGGAAGAGGAGGATTCGATGGAATAAAAAAAGCCTCTTTTCGAGGTTTTGTGTTAAAGACTCTCGAGCGTCTTGCTATCTGCGATTTTATAATTACCAACGCGCGTGCGCACAAGCTCTTTGGTATACGCGCCCGTGCCCAGGGCTTTCGCGATATCTTCCACCAGGGTGCGGATATACGTGCCAGCAGAGCACACAACGCGGAGTTTCGCAAACGGGGGAGTAAAGGCGAGTAGTTCAATCTCGTATATAGTTACCAAGCGCTTGGGCATAGTAACAGGTATCATTTTTCTGGCGAGTTTGTAAGCGCGTGTTCCCCGCACGCGCACGGCAGAATACGCCGGGCTCGTTTGCGTAATTTCTCCCGTAAACTTTTTGAGAATCCCGCGAAGTTCCGTTTCGTCAATATGTTTCATGGTGCGTGTTTCATGAATTGTGCCTGTCGGGTCTCCTGTGCTGCTTGTTTTTCCAAATTCAATCATAGCTTCGTACTCTTTTTTTGAATTCTCGTTTATGGCGCCCAGTTTTTTTGTGTCTTCACGCCCCACCGCCACCACCAAAACTCCTGTGGCAAACGGGTCTAACGTGCCCGCGTGCCCCACCCGTTTTTCGCCCGTAATCTCCCGTATTTTATCCACCACATCATGCGACGTCATCCCCGCCGGTTTGTTGATATTTAAAATCATAAAGAAGCGAATAAGAGTGCAGAAATCACTAATGGCAAATAAAGTACGCGATCGCGTACTTTATTTGCCAAAGGTTTTCCGTAATTGAGAGTCGTTATCAATCGATTCTAAAACTCCATAACGCACATATTTTCTGATGCCAAAAAATTCCACAATAAAATCAATCTCATTCTCGCATTCGTAAGGAAATATAAAGACGCTTTTTTGCAGTTCTTGGAACCCCAGTTGCCGGAGCTTTTTGCGGAGCGCGTCTCTTGCCCTCTTGTAATCTTCGGGGACATCAAATGTTACCAGCCGCCATTTTCCATCCCACGGGTGTTTAAAGATTTTCATTTCCTGAAATTTATAGGTAAGAGCTTTCTTTTTTCCCTTCTTGGAAAGGGTATAGGTATAACTATCATCAGCATTCTGCTTTATTGATACATCTTTTGAGCGCTGGAGGGCACTAATACTCTTCCGAAATTTTTCGCGGTCTATTTTCTTCCATTCTTTGTTTATTTCCCGGTATACTTTTCGCTGTCCATACGGAGAATAGGTAAAGCCCAACAATATTCCTCCTAAGAGTAGTAATAAAACTTTCTTTTGCGTTGGTCCCATAAGATCATTGTATTGTATTATGATCTAGTGGTCAATAAAGTACGCGATCGCGTATACTTTTTGCCAATAGGTTTCTTAATCGCTTTTTGTGCCTAAGGGTTATTGTGTTTTATTTCTCCACAAGTAGGTTATGGGATGATGTGATATAATACAAAAATGACATTGCGAGATGAGCTGCAAAAATTAGTAAAGGGCGAAGTGGCGGACGACAATACAACTTTAGAGGAGTACAGCAAGGGATACAGCATTTTTCGGGTGAGGCCGCAGGTGGTGGTATTTCCCAAAAGCGCAGACGACGTAAAGAAAATCGTTGACTTTGTAAACAAGCACCCGCAAAAAAAGCTTTCCATTACCGCGCGTTCTGGAGGCACCGACATGTCGGGCGGGTGTTTGGGTGAATCCATTATCCTGGATTTTTCCCGCAACATGAACAAGCTAAAGAAAATTGGTCCTGATTTTGCCGTCGTTGAGCCTGGCATGTATTACAGAGATTTTGAAAAGGCCACGCTTAAAAAAAATCTGCTGTTTCCCTCGTACCCGGCCTCCAAAGACATTTGCGCTATGGGAGGCATTGTGTCAAACGACTCGGGGGGCGAGAAAAGCCTTACGTATGGAAAAACGGAAAACTACGTAATGGAGTATAAAATGATTTTGGCCGACGGAAATGAATACACATTCCGCCCGCTTTCGAAAAGCCAGTTAAACCAAAAAATGACGTTGCCGGGATTTGAGGGCGATATATACAGAAAACTGTTTGCTTTGGTGGATAAAAACCAAAAGCTGTTGGCGCAGGCAAAACCAAATGTTTCTAAAAATTCCGCGGGGTACGCTTTATGGAATGTGTGGGACGGGAAAACATTTAACATTCCCAAACTAATAGTGGGCGCGCAAGGGACGCTGGGTATTACCGTGGAAGTAAAGGTACGGCTTGTAAAACCTAAAAAGCACTCGGCCCTTTTGGTAATGTTTTTAAAAGACTTGGCGCCTTTAGGAGATTTGGTAGAAAAAGTTCTGGAGAAAAAGCCGGAAAGCTTTGAGTCGTACGACGACCAAACCGTAAAGCTGGCGCTTCGGTTTTTGACGGATTTTTTAAAGCTGCTTGGCGCAAAAAACATGCTGCAGCTGGGATTTCAGTTTTTGCCCGAATTGAAAATGCTGCTGTTTGGCGGCTTGCCTAAACTTATATTATTGGCGGAGTTTACAGGAGATACAGAGCAAGAGGCGCATACAAAGGCAAAAAAGGCCCAGGAGCATATACAAAGCTTTGGGCTGCAGACTCGTATAACCAAAAATGCCAAAGAAATAGAAAAATACTTTACCATTCGCCGCAAAAGTTTTAGTTTACTGCATAGCCATGCTGCAGGAATGTTCGCCGCTCCCTTTATAGACGACGTGGTAGTGCGCCCCGAGTATTTGCCGGAGTTCCTGCCCCGCCTTAACGCGCTGTTACGCCCGTACCAAAAACAAAAGAAACTGGTGTACACGATTGCCGGGCACGCGGGCGACGGAAATTTCCACGTTATTCCGTTAATGGATTTGTCGAAACCAAGCGTTAGGGAGGCAATAAAAGAACTTACCCCAAAGGTGCATCGCCTCGTGTTTCGGTATAAAGGTTCCATAACCGGCGAGCACAACGACGGCATTATCCGTACGCCATACTTGAAAGATATGTATGGGGAAAAGGTATACAAACTGTTTGAACAAACAAAAAATATATTCGACCCCAAAAACATATTTAACCCCGGCAAAAAAGTAGGGGGAACGGTGGCATACGCATATTCGCATATCCTTAAGGATACTCACTAGATTGTATGCTAAAAGAGGTTATTCTTGCCAGTAAGGTTCAGGCGAAAGATTTTTTGAAATTTGCACCAGCGGCGCAAAAGAGTGAGTTGCTGCGTTTGGGGAAGGTTCTGCGGGGCAAAAAAATCGTGCATGTAAACGCGGTGGCGCAGGGCGGGGGCGTGGCGGAGTTACTTACAAGCGTTATTCCTTATATGCGGGCTTTGGGAATAGACGCTTCGTGGTACGCGATAGACGCCAAAAAAGCGGGCAAGGCATTTTTCGCGTTTACCAATAACGTGCATAACGCTCTGCAGGGTTCTACTATCCCGTTTTCAAAGGATGACTGGAAGCGATACGAAGAGGTAAACAAAGAAATTGCGCAAGATCTGGGCAACATAGAGTACGATATTTTGGTTATGCACGACCCCCAGCCTTTGGCCGCTTTGCGCTTTATACAAAACAAAAAACCTGCAGTGTGCGTAATCCATATTGATACATCCGCTTCCAATACCGCGGCCTGGAAAAAAATCCAGCCGTTCGCGCAACGGTATAACCGTATTTTGTTTAGCAATAAAGATTTTGTAAACCCGAAACTTGCCACAGAAAAACTGCGCGTATTTCCCCCGGCCATTGACCCTTTGGCGTACAAGCAAAAAATAGTTTCGCGAAAAAAAGCCCGCGAGTACCTTGCGAACTATGGAATTTCAAAAACCGGGCCGTTGCTGGCTCAGGTGTCGCGCTTTGACGTATGGAAAAACCCTCACGGCGTGGTAGAAGCGTTTTGGCTGCTGGAAAAAAAATATCCAAAAGCGCAGCTGCTTTTGGTGGGGTTCCAAGAGGCGCGCGACAACCCGCAGGCGGAAAAAGTGTATATGGACATTCGGGCAATGGCAGGAAAGGACCCCGGCATATTTTTGTTTTTCGACCCCAGAAAAATTGGCGGGGCAAAAAACATCCAGGAATTTACCGTAATGGCGCAAAACGCGGCCGACATTGTTATTCAAAACTCGGTAAAAGAAGGGTTTGGCTTAACGGTTACGGAAGCTATGTGGAAAGGCAAGCCGGTTATTGGGGGATCGGCCTCGGGCATACGCTTGCAAATTGCGCATAACAAAAACGGGTTTATCGCAGAAAACACCAAAGACCTGGCAATGTATATGGACTTTTTGCTTTCGCACCCAAAAGAAAGGGCGCGCGCGGGAAAAGCGGCAAAAGAAAGTGTGCGCAAGCGCTTTTTAATGCCGCGGTTTGTGTTAAACCACCTCAAAGTGTATAAAGAACTTGTATGATACTGGATTTTATTGAAATTAAAACCATATACCTTATTTTTCATTTGTTTGGCATTGCCATTGGGGCTGGCGGCGCTTTTGCCAGCGACCTGATATTTTTTAAATCGGTAAAAGACGGCCGGCTTTCGGCCACAGAGTTTGGGTTTATGGAGCTGGGCGGCAAAATGGTGTGGGTCGGCCTTGCTATTTTGGTTATTTCTGGCGTGCTCTTGTTTTCTTTAAACCCCGAGACATATATCGTTTCCAGTAAGTTCCAGCTGAAAATGACCGTGGTGGCCATTATTATTGCAAACGGCATTGTGCTGCACCTAAGCTTTATTCCCAAACTGAAAGCTGCCACCAAAATAGGCGATATAAATGTAGCCGAGTTTGTCCGGCAAAATCCTTTT
>DASWIZ010000020.1:0-4321 GCA_036397395.1 Minisyncoccota bacterium | reverse complement strand
AGAATTGCAATCTCTGAGCGTTCTGCTTTTTCAATGTGCGTGTACTGTTTCTGGTTCTTTTGTTCGCTGTGTCTTTTTCTCTGTTTCATACGGCGGTATTCTACACCGCCGGGTGTTCGGCTTCAAACGTGAATTTCGGTTCAGAAAGTGGAAACCGTCAACCGTGATTCGCCAGAAAATGATGACCAGTTGCTTGATCTGGCGTGGGCGTATCACCAGTTAGGAGAGTATGACCAGTCTGCACAAATCATGCGTGGCCTCCGTAGTCGCTATGGGCCAGGTATTGATATAGGCGATTCGGCGCGAAGGGGGCTCGCTCATAGTCTCCAGCAGCTTGGAGAGCTTGAGGAAGCAAGCCAAGTTCTTACGGAAATACACGCCAGCCCTGAGCGCGAGAACGGAAGAGCTGTTGCTATTTTACAGGAAACGAGGAGAGGCGCACCTTATCAACAACTTGACCTACGCCTTACATGAAGGGCGAAATCAAGAGGTGATCCAACCGTACCTTTCCATGCTTCCGGGTCTTATTGAGGTGGCTATAGGCATTTACCAAGCGGTGGGTGTGCAAAAGAACCATCTTGCAGGATGTTTTTTCAGAGGCGCGCAAATTTTTCTGGAAGCCGGCTGGATTAGGGGAGCTAATGAGTTGATTGATGAGTCGATCGCTCTTTGGGAAGAGATGGTAGCTTCCGAAGATGGCGAGCGCTACCGGAACAACTTAGAGGGTGCCCGAGAGCTAAAGGTTCGAATTGAGGCGCTGCTACGCGCCTAGTATAGTTAAGGCACCTTTGGTCGGGGGATTTGTGAGATTCGTTTCTCGCGAAGACCCCGGCTGTTTTTGTTTTGGCAAAAAATGAGAGGAGTACCTGGAAACCGCGATCGCGGTTTCCAGGTACCGTCGGCAGGTCAATAGTGTCAGCGATCGCGGGGGTTAACGACCTGTAGATTGCAACTGGGGAGATGGGAATAACCACTAGCTTGACGGGCGAAGGCGCGGGTGGTTTACTGGAATAATTTACAGTTTGATCTTTCGAGAGGTGGTTTTATGCTATGGAGGCCGCAAACCAGGACAATTGTTTTTCAGGGAAAGCAGGAAGCAGAATGGGGTTATAGCATTGCTGATTTGTATGTTCCAGCCGCACCACCCGCTATTTTGATCAGCGAGGAGAAGCATGATATATGGTGTTCTGGTGGTTGGGAAAAAGAACCCCACGGGTGCATTTGCAAAAGGGTGAATGGCGAGTGCCACCCGGACGCTAACCCCTTTCAGGGCATTTTACTCAAGGAAGAAAAGAGTGGGACGATTGTGTCTCGCGTCAAGCTCATTCGCTTGATTGCGCCTTCTGTTCATTGGGTGATTTTTTTCCAGCCTACCATTTGCCACGATATGTCTTGTAGCAAGTTATGGATTGATGAGTTTTCCATAGAGTTTCGGATAGGGGAGTTATTTCCCGAGTATCTCGAAATCGAGGCCAACGGCTGCCTATCCCTATAAGATAGGCAGCCGATTTGTTTTCTTGTTTTTTCTTTTTTGGTATAATACAGCCATGGACGAAGAGACGGCGCAAAAGCTGGCGGATATGGATAAAAAGCTGGACAATATTTACAAGTCCGCGGAAAAAACCAGAAAGTATTTTTTGTGGACTATGATTATCAGTGTGGTGGTTATTGTGCTGCCGTTGGCGGCTTTGTTGTTTATTCTTCCGGCCGCCTTCAGTTTGTATGGCGATTTGGGCGGCGGGGGAGATGTTAATCAAACATTAGACCGACTTGGTTTATGAACACAAACCTAGCGATACTTATCGCAATAGGAGTTGGCATAGGAATAGCTTTGGCGCTTATAGGTCTTGCGTTTTTCCGACTAAGCACGTTGTAGCAAATGTATATAAAAGAATTAACGCCGCAACAACAAAAAGTCATGAAGGAAAAGGGAACAGAAGCTCCGTTTTCCGGCAAGTACTGGGATTCGCACGAAAAAGGCATGTACAAGTGCGCCGCGTGCGGGGCAGATCTGTTTTCGTCTGAAACTAAATTCGACTCGGGCACGGGTTGGCCCAGCTTTACGGAACCCACGAACTTAGAAAATATCGAATTGCGGGAGGATAATAGTATGGGTATGCGGCGCACCGAGGTGGTGTGCAAAAACTGCGGTTCGCATTTGGGACATGTGTTCGACGACGGCCCGGCCGACAAAGGCGGAAAGCGTTATTGTATAAATTCGGTATGTTTAGATTTGGAAAAAGATGCCAAAACTCACTAAGGTAGAAAAATCGCAAAGGCGGCAAACGCAACTAATGCGTAGGTCAGAAAAAGAAAAAGCGCGCAGAAAACGCAACGTGTATTTGCGTAATGTAGCCCGGCACGCAAAAGCAAAGAAATAGATATGGCAACAGAAAAAATCCGGTGCCCGTGGGCAGAGTTAGACGACGTAATGCGCAAGTACCACGATACTGAATGGGGGATCCCACAGCACGCGCAAGGCGTGCTGTTTGAATATATAGTGCTCGATAGTTTTCAAGCCGGGTTAAGCTGGGCGACTATTTTAAAAAAACGGGAAAATTTTCGCAAAGCGTTTGATAGTTTTGACCCGGCCAAAATTGCTAAATACGACAACAAAAAAGTGGAAGCTTTGCTAAAAAACGCGGGCATTATACGCCACCGCGGCAAAATAGAAGCTACCATTGGCAACGCGAAAGTGTTTTTGGAAATCCAAAAGGAGTTTGGCGGTTTTGACAGCTACTTGTGGCAGTGGGTGGGAAACACACCAAAGCAAAACTCATGGAAAACAGAAAAAAGCATTCCGGCAAAAACGGAATTGTCAGACTTAGTAAGCTATGACTTAAAAAAACGCGGTTTCAGGTTTTTTGGCAGCACCATTTGCTACGCTTTTATGCAGGGCGCGGGCCTGGTAAACGACCATGTGGTTTTTTGTTTCAGGTGGCGCGAGGTACAAAGAAAACGCTAGGCCTGTTTTTTGCGAAGGATTGCCTGCTCCCAGAGTAAACTAAAAACTACGGTAAGCCCAAGCACGATAATATAAGCGATAAGAAATACCGGCAGGCTCCAAGAAGGCAGGTAATTGGCGGCAAAAGCGAAATACCAGGAAGAAAGCGCAACAGACCCTGTTATAAAAACGGCTTTGCGCAGAGAGGGGAACGAGGCGTGCTGTTTTTTTTCTTCTTCTTTGGAAAAGGGTAGGTACGCCAAAAACGGGGCGAATATAATCATAAGCAGGGCCGCGGATATGGCCACCCCACATAAGGCGGTTACACGGGCGAGGAACGCGCCAGACATGGCAAGGCCGGGATTTCCCACAGACAAGGCAAAGTGGCTCATAAGCAAAAGTCCCAGCCCGAGCCATGCCAGTTCGGACATTCCCTGCAGCACGCCGGCTTCTTTGGTGTCGATATCGGCATCGCGCAGAAACTTTAAGAACAAAAATACCGCGGCCGTGGATCCTCCCATGCCCAGCACAAACCCCAAAGATTGCAGCATGGCCAAAGCAGGCTCCATATTTCCCAAAAACGCCACGGCCTGGTCTAAGCTTATAAGCGACATAAAAAATATGGTTAAAGAAAACATGGCGGCTAAAATGCACCAAATGCACCATTGGCGCAGCAAAAACGCTTGCACGAACAACAAATAAAAGGAAAAGAAAAACGCCGCGGTGGAAAACATGGCCAGGCCAAGCAGCCATGGGCCCAAGATTGCCTGGGGAAACACGATAAGGGCAAGATAAGCTAGCGCGATAAAGAAAAAGTATAGCATGCCCAGGTATTCTAACGGAACGCCGAAAAATTTGGCGTACCTGCTGTTTACCACGGCGTTGCAGTTGGATCCCGTAGGGCATACCAATTGTTTATGGCTTCGTTTTGTTTGGAAAATGGTTGTCGAAACGCCGAACCCACCCAGGGCTGCCACTGCAATAAACGCGTACGCTCCCTGGGGGCTGGGCAAAATGGCGGTAAAGAAAAACCCGCTTACGCCCAACAGCAAAAGCCCAAAGTACAGCAGTAACGTTTTTGTAAAGTGTCTGCGCATATTTTTTTCCGGATTCTTTATTATGGCAAAAACAAAGGCAAAGGGCAACTATCGCGCGTTTTTCTTTTTTAGCGCGCGCGTGCCTGGGATTTTTGCTTGCGCGGTTTTACGCGAAACGTTTTTGCCGATTTTGCGTTTATATATAATTGAAACGGGGGATTACACATTCAACATACGAAAGCTGACAGTTTTACTGCGAAGAAAAGCGGCTTCTCGACCGGCCGCTTTTCTTTTTGTGCGAGGTTAGACCGTACCAGTTTTTTCTTTGTTTGCCTTAAAC
>DASWIZ010000019.1:0-17410 GCA_036397395.1 Minisyncoccota bacterium | reverse complement strand
AGGACTTGCGCTACCGTGTCAGATTGTGGAATATGTACTACAATGACCTGGAACACTGCGGGCTGAACGGCAAGACGCCCAACGAATTCCTTGCGAATTACAAACTAATCAACCCGCCATATGTGGGTGCCTAAGACACTTCTATTATATCAAGACAGTATAAACAAAACAATACAGGACAACACCTTATGTTTGACGTAATTACCATAGGGTCGGCGGTGAGGGACGTGTTTGCCCGCACTAAAGACATTAAAGCCATAAAAGACAAAAAATTCGCGGTTGGGGAGGCGGCGTGTTTTCCTTTGGGTTCAAAACTAAATTTAGATGAGGTGAACTTTTCCGTCGGCGGGGGAGCCATAAATACCGCCGTTACCTTTGCCAATTTGGGATACAAAGTGGCGGCAATCGCCAAAGTGGGGGCAGATCCCGAAGGCAGCCATATTTTAGACAAAGCGGCCGCGTACGGCATCCATTGCGATTTTATTGGGCAAGACAAAGAACATTTTACATCGTTTTCGTTTATCCTTTCTTTGCCCGACGGTTCGCGCACCGTGTTCCGGTACAAAGGCGCTTCGTGGCATTTGAAAGAGCAAAATATCCCCTGGATGGATTTTCGGGCAAAGTGGCTGTACGTAAACCATTTGGCCGGAAATTCCGGAAACATTTTGCCCAAATTGTTGGAACGCGCGAAAAACAAGGGAATGCAAATTGCGTGGAACCCGGGCACCACCCAGTTTGAGAAGAAAGCAGAACTACAAAAGCTTATGAACTTTGCCGACTTGTTTATTGTAAACCAGGAAGAAGCCGCGACCATAACCGGAATTCCATACCAAAAGAAAAAGCAGATTTTTAAAAAACTCGACGAACTGGTGCATGGCAAAGTAATTATGACCAAGGGGGCAAAAGGGGTAGATGTGTCCGATGGCAAAACGCTGTGGAGCGCGGGCGTGCTGCCTTTGGCAAAAAATAACATAGTAGACCGCACTGGCGCTGGCGACGCGTTTGGTTCCGGGTTTGTGGCGGCCGTAATGCAAAAGCCAAGCAACGTAGAGCATGCCATACAATTTGCCTCGGCAAACGCCACAGGCGTACTCAAAGAATGGGGCGCCAACCACGGCCTGCTCAAGCGCGGCGACTCTCCCTTCAAATTCGGCAAATTGCAAATAAGTAAAACGCAGTTATAAAAGTTACACAATTTCGACGGCCGTCAGAAATATGTAATAATCGAATAAAGCTATGAGCAAACCATTGGTTATCGGAACAATTGTAGCGGTCGTGGGCATCTTCGCCCTCGGCGGGTTTCTCTTGTGGCAGCAGGTTGGGCTAAAACCGTTTTCGCCTACGTTTTCGCCCACGCCGACGGAGCAGCAAACGCCGCCGCCCGCTCCCGCGCCGTCGCCCCAGTCCAAACCAGAAGTTGGTTATGACAAAAATCTTTATAAGGGATGGGGGAATTATACGGATGAGGAGAATGGATATTCTTTAAGAATACCGCCTCAGTGGATAAGCAAGGAGTTCATTGAATCACATGCAGACGACTATTATAAAGTTGCTTTCGGGCTTTCCGAAGGAGTTCTTATGTATATCGGAGAGGAAGAAGCCTATAAAGTTTATAGTTTTGGATGTAGCGTAGTTACAGTCACTGCGATTCCTTCTAAATTTTCTGTAGAAGGAACTATCAGCCAAATTATGGATAATCGTTCTGAACTGGATAATGCTGCGAGGAGGGAAGTTTTTGTGGGTTCTCAAAAAGCGATCCAGTTTGATGAATCAATTTTCCCCTTCGATCCACGAGATCGAAATTCTCAACTTGATGGTCTCACAACTTTTGTGAAACATAATGATAACGTGTTTATGTTTACGGGTTTAAGTTGCGAAACTCAAAAGGAGCAATTCAAAAATTTCTACGAGATGATGTTGGAGAGTGTACAGTTTTTTGACATTCCAGAAAAAGCAATAGAAAGACCGCTAGTTGATACTGATACGAGCACATGGCCGCTTTATACCCATCCTGTCCTTGGATACTCATTAAAAATGCATCCAGATTTTACGGCGAGTGGTGATGCGGAGAGATTTCTTGTGCTTACCGATAAGAATAAATCGTGTCTTCATAGTCAGGATATAGAAACCAAGAAGTGGATTGCAGCCGAGCTCGATGTCAATATATTCACATACGGAGCTTCAAATTTTAGTACATCAAGAGAAGAAAGTAAGAGACTATATCAGAAATTGCTTGATGCTCCTGCGAATACGGAGGTAATCGAGGAAGGCACGATTATTTTGAAGATTGACAATTTCAATCTCGATGGGCGTTTACTTCCCCAGGTTCTTGTAGGAGGCAACACTTATGTAACCCTTTACTCCGGAGATCGGCAGGCGTTTCATTTTGAACTGGAGGGCGATTGTCCGGATGATATAGAAAGGTCCCGTCTTTTGCTTAACGCGGCTTTCTCAACATTTCGCTTTAATCATTTTAATCCTTAATTGTATCTGTGGAAAAACTAGCGGAGATATTGGGGAGTTGTATAAGCTGGAAAAGTCTGCTAAAATGAGGTTACTATGACGACAGAGGTAAGTGAGAAAAAACTCAAATCTCTTATTAAAGAGAGCGTAAAAGAGGTGCTGGAAACGGAGTTTACGAAGCTTCGGGCTTTTGTATTGCCGGAGGTTTCTCGCGAGGAACAGAAAGATATTGAAAAGCGTTATGGGAAGCCTTCTCGGAAACGCGCGAAAAGCTATGGTATCGAAGTATGAAATGGAAGATCGAGACTTCTAAGAATGCGGAGAAATTTCTTGCGAAAAACCAGTTGAGTAAAAATGAGGTTTTTGATTTGATTGGGAGGGCAATCCGGCGTTTGCGAGAAGAACAGGCGAATGTGAACATGAAAAAGTTGACTGGCGAGTGGACGGGATTTTATAGAATTAGAAGAGGGAAAATTAGAATTATCGCCGAGTTCCGTTTTGAGGACTCGGTTGTTTTTATTGAGGAAATCGACTGGCGCGGAAACATTTATTAAGGTATTATTAGAGAATTTATGAGCGAAACCGATTCACAAAATGTAAACGAAGTTCCTGCGGGCACTCCGCCGCAAAATCCTAGAAACAAAAAACTGTTTCTTTGGGTTGTTGTTGGTGTTGTAGCCGCAGTTCTCGCCCTCGGCGGATTCCTCTTGTGGCAGAATGTGAGTAACCAGGTTACTCACACGCCTGATCCATCGCCCGCTCCCGCGCCATCACTACAGCCTCAAGCGATAGACAACGAGCAGTCGGAAATCGACACCAGCGGCTGGCAGACCTATCGGAATGACGAGTTTGGGTTTGAGGTGAAGTATCCTGCATATCTCAATGACATCAACGAAGGGGTAAACAAGGAAAGTTTCTCTGCTCGTTCTGGGGATGACCCAATCTTTAGCATCAAGGTCATTTCAAACGAACCTTCATTAGAAGATTATCTTAAGAGATTTAACGATAGTCGTACTGCTGAGCACACAGAATTTGACCCCGTGGTGATTTTAAAAGAAGGGGCTACCCATGTTGGAATATATGGTGCTATTCAATACGAAACTGCTCAATACGCCGCCCCAAGTTTTAGTATAGAGACCTATCTTCAAGGTACCAATGGTACAATTGTGCGCCTTACAACAACACGCTTAGATAAGGATATTGATGATTCAATGCGTCAGTTAAACGACCAAATCCTCTCCACGTTCCGGTTTGTGGAGTAAGTAAATAAGCAATAAGGGAAAAGTAAGGTTAAACCTTACTCATAAAAAACGATTGCGCAGAAAGGATGAATGAGGTATATTAAAGGTGTATGAAACGAATTGAAATCAATAAATACGTAGTGGCTGATCCACAGATTTGCCACGGGAAGCCTACTTTCAAGGGAACCCGGATAATGGTCTGGCAAGTTTTGGATATGCTTGAAGCCGGTTCAACACCCCGAGGAATAATGGAAGCTTACCCATCGTTAAAACCCTATCACATTAAGGCTGCGCTTTCTTATGCCGCCGACTTAACCCGTGGCGAAGAGTATGTCCTTCTCAAAGTATAGGTTTCTGCTCGACGAGAATGTACATGTCGAACTCGGCCGTTTTTTGCGCGAAAAAGGATGCGATGTGAAGGTTGCACAGAAGGGATCAAGTGATGCCCTGCTCGCAAAATTATCTTTACGAGAGAAAAGGGTTTTTGTAACAAATGATCAAGATTTTACCGAATATGCCAAAACCGAAATTTTTAGCGTGGTATGGTTAAGAATTCCCCAACACGATTCTGTTGCTTTATTAACTTCTTTTGAGAAGATGCTGAAAGACTCTCCTGCGTTGAAGGGGAGCCTTGTTATTTTATACCCAGAAAAATTCGATGTATTTCCCTTGGGAGAAATTATTGAGTATAAATAATATATGAGTAAACCACTGGTTATTGGAATAGCGGTAGCTGTCGTCGGCATCTTCGCCCTTGGCGGGTTTTTCCTGTGGCAGATGCGGACTTCACCCTTACCCGCACCGCCAGAAATCCAGCAAGAAGACGGTGCTTCCGTTAGTAACGTTGTGGTTGAAGTTGAAAGGGTGGTCTATGCAACAAATGAAGATATTGGCGTAAACGTGACGAATAGCGGGAGTGGGGAGCTTTATGCGAAATATTCGGATGCCATTCACTTTCTTGTGGATTGGGAACGCCAGGAAGGAAGTTTGGAAGACTGGGAGCGTATAACCGATTTTCAAAATATGCCAGAAAGGTTGCTATGGGATTACTGCAATTCTATTTCGAGCGGCGCGACCATTGAAACTTCCGTCTCTCCCTACCGGGGTCCCTATGGGTTTACAGCCAGCTCTTTACCTGAAGATTCTTCTTTTAGGCTCGTGTTCTACATATGGCATAATGAGAAGTGTGAGGGCGAGCCTGAGATGATTGTTTCAGAAGAGTTCAAAATAGAAGATCATTTTCCCGAGGTAGCTCATCTTTGTAGAGAGAAGAACGCCTTTGTTGGATTTGTGGAAGAAATTAATTTTACAGAAGATGCGAAAAACGAAAAATTTGTTTTTTGTGATCCCCAAACTTCCTACAAGGGGCAAAGCTACTACGGGTATGTTGTGGAAGACGGGAAAGTTCTGTGGGAACAAAGCGCATATGGAGGCTCTGGCGGGTTTTCTGCGGTAGATGTTGAAAAAGATGGTTTCCACGAAATTTACTGGAGTTCTCATGGTTGCGGAGGCACCTGCACGGGATGCACAACACTTTTTTCATTATACAGCCCAAAGCATGAAGAAACATTTAGTAGGTACGAAAGAATCGAATTTGAAGAAACATGCACCGAAATTATTGATTTACCAACAGAATATTCTCCAAATCTGAAAGAAAGCCAGTTCCAAATTTTTAGAAATTATCTGGATTTACAGGAATATGTTTATGATGCAAGAGGTTAGTAGAGGGAATAGCTTATGAACGAAAACGATCCGCAAAACCCAAACGAAGTTCCTGCTGGCCCTTCGTCGCAAAATCCTAGAAACAAAAAACTGTTTCTTTGGGTTGTTGTTGGTGTTGTAGCCGCAGTTCTCGCCCTCGGCGGGTTCCTCTTGTGGCAGCAGTCGCGGCAAGCCGTAGTGATTGAAAAGTTGTCTGGGGATCAGGCGAGCGACATTTCCGACTTATCTTTGGAGGGTTCATCTATTGAGAAAAGTAAGCAGTGCCAGTATGGCGATCTTCCCAAGGAGCTTTATTTGGATACATATATTGTAAGACCCGGCGATACCCTGCTTTCGATTGCGAATCGCGAGCTTGGTAGTACTGCGCGCATTAACGAGATTGTTAATTTGAATAAGAATCGCGGTTTGCCTTATCACTCACTTTACACCAGTGATGTTATAGAAGTAGGGTGGGAACTCTACTTATCTGCAGAATTTCTTCCTCCTAATTCTGGCGATCTTGTAGCAAAGCGAGGACGGTTAAGAATTGACGACTCCAGTCCATTTGCAGGGAGATTGCTTATAGTAAGCCATCCGGATGTATTTCCTACTGGAACGCCAGTAAGTTTTGCCGAGAACGCGAGGTTTTTCGAAACTAGTAATTTTCAAGCGGGAGACTGCGTAATGATAATAAGAGATGAGGGAACCGATACTGATATAGTCATGGGATTGCAAAGTAATCCTTACGCTTTTAAGAAGCCAAGCGTCGTATACGAAAAGAATAAGGTAGGGTTTCCAAGACGAACATCCAAATGCCTTTATGATTTTCTCGGGAGTGAAAAAGTTTTGCGGAGCTATACCGTAAAAGCTGGAGATACATTGTATTCAATTGCTGAAGAACAAGTTGGCGATGGTGCAAGGCATAACGAAATAAGGGAAATTAATAAGAAGCGATATGAAAGCTTAAAAGACAGTGATTTCATAGAAATAGGCTGGGAATTGCTTCTTCCTCCTGCCTGGACAAGAATGTTTTCAGGGTCTTTTAGCGGATTTGCCGGTGTTTTGGTAAAGGAGGACGGTGATGATTTTTGGGTGGCTAGTGATCTGTCTGATCCGGGGCTGTCAAATTTTGCCAAAACCCCGGAAATGGACTATTTCGGAAAAGATAATTTTTTGAAAGGAGATTGTGTGGTTATTTTCAATACAAGAGGTAAGGCGTTAGGAATCGCATCTCAAGAGGATGACTATATTCGATATTTTAAATATGGGGAGTGAATATAAAAATAGCTTAAATCTATGAGCAAAACGTTGGTTATCGGAACAGTTGCAGCGGTCGTCGGCATCTTCGCCCTTGGCGGGTTTTTCCTGTGGCAGGCTGCGCTAGGACCGGCTGGGCTAGGACCGTCCTCGCCCACGTCAGCTCCCATGCCGCAGTCCTCTGATACCTCGGGCTCGCCCCGCGCTCAAGCGGAGCTTGATTTTGCGGGGTGGCAAACCTACCGCAACGCCGAGTTTGGGTTTGAGGTGAAGTATCCAAAGTCTTTCATTGTTTTTCAGGAGGATCAATCAAAACAAGCAAGTTTGATTGGTGCTGGTGAGTATAGGAGTCTGCTTGCAACAAATCACTATGAAGAACAAGGGGAAGTTGAATTCTCTATATTGTTTGCAATTCTACACAACGAGCTTGAACTTAATTCTTATAAAGAAAGGTTAGAAGGAACTCACTCGA
The DNA here is from genome assembly GCA_036397395.1 of Minisyncoccota bacterium. Classification (GTDB taxonomy): domain Bacteria; phylum Patescibacteriota; class Minisyncoccia; order Minisyncoccales; family UBA10102; genus DASRUP01. Next base: position 10,276 of record DASWIZ010000019.1, on the reverse strand, counting down.
TAACCAGGTCATCGGGCGTTGTATACGATTTAACGTTTTCTGACTTCGTTCCAATTCTTGTGGAAGAGAGCAATGCATATATATTTCTTTCTTCGAGACTTTCCCGGACATTTGGAGACTCCTGCACGGGTCGCGCATTGGTCGTATCTTCCCAGGATGGGGGATCTTTGCAGCTTACTCTTAGTAGGTGCTCTCTCACGCAGGGTAAAGAAGCAAAATTTGAGATGGAAGATGAAGACACCTACAGTAAGATCCTCTCCACGTTTCGGTTTGTGGAAGAATAGTAAGTAATAGTAAGGCTAAGCCTTACTATAAAATATAAGAGAAAATAAAGATTTATGGAAAAGATTGCGGAGATATTGGGGCCAAAGGGAGTTGCGGGAGGCGGGAAAATCTGCTAAAGTAAAGTTATTATGGCGAAGAATCTATATGTAAAAGACGCGGTGGCGGTTGTTGAGAAGGAAGTTAAGAAAAAAGGAGGGGTGGTGGTTTTGAGTTTGGAGGAATACCGCAGCCTTTTAGAACGGGCGGTGCCCTTATATCAGTTGCATGGCAAAGAGGCAGAAGAAATAGATATGCTTTTCAAAGAAGGAATGGCAGAGTATAAGGCGGGAAAGACCACGAAAATAAAATCCTTGAGTGATTTAGATTAATGGTAGACATTCAAGTTTCGAAACGTTTTAAGAAGAATTATCGCAAGCTTCCCGAGAAAATCAAGCAACGCGCAAAAGAAAGGGAAGTGGTTTTCCGAGCCAATCCTTTCGATTCCATCCTCAAGACACATAAACTTTCTGGGAAAGAAAAGGGCATTTGGGCTTTCTGGATAAACGATTCGTACCGTATTAAATTTATCTTCCTTCCAAACAAGGAAGTTTTATTTTTGGACATCGGCACGCATAAGATTTATAAATAGAATAAAAGGAATAATACTATGGAAAAACTTGCGGAGATTTTGGGAGTAGATAAAAAGAAATTGGAGGAGTTGGAAAGGGTTATGGTGGAAAAGGGGTTTGCGCCAGCTTTGGAGAAGGTGGTGCAGGAGAACGACGAATTGGTAGAGCGGGCATTAAAGGATTTGGGTGTGACTAGCAGAAATCCGGAAAATGTTACAGCGGCGCTTATGGCAAAGGCCGCGGAAAGCGACGAGCAGCTGTACAAATTTTTGGGTTTGGATCCCGCGAATTTGGATTTTCATAAAATCGCGCAAACCGCGCGCGAAATTGCCACGGAAAGCGAGGGCTGGTTTTTGAAAAAAGAATACGGCCGGCAGATTTTGCGCGAGCGCACTCCGCAGGCAACACTCGACTTCCTTGGGTATAAAGATACCGAAGAACTTTTGCAAAAGCAGGATGTAACCGAAATTTTTTCTGCCTTGCGATTTTTGGAAACCGACGAGTGGATGCACAAGACATTTGAGGTGGCGTATACCAAATTCACGCCGGCCGACTTTGAGCGCCGGCCTATCGAGATACAAGTGCTGGGAAAGCAGTGGGAAGAGGTGGCCAAAAAATACGTGGCAAAAAAGCACCACAACGTAAGCCACTTAAAAGAGTTTGGCGTTATATTCTTAAACCCTATCGCGCAAACCGAGCGCGGCAAATTTGTGCGCGATTTTGCCCTGCTGCTGCATTATTTCCATGAAATCGCGTTTTACAGCAGGTTGTTTGAAAAATACGCCCAGCAAGATAATTTCCAGCAAAATTTTATTGCGTTGCTGCGCGGCGACGTAAAAGAGGCCCTTCGACAAACTCAGGGTAAACAAGTAAATTGGCTCATCGTACAAAGATACTTGTGGAAAGAAAACCCGCAAGACCCGCGTTTGTTTTTGCCGCACGTAAACCCGGAGTCCATGCACTGGAGAAAAGCAGAGCAGGATTTGGTGGCCTTTGGCAAAAAGTACGAAGAAATTAACCTGGAATTTTGGGACCAGTACTGGTCGGTGGCAGAGTTCTTCAGCGGCGAACAGGGAACGCGCACTCTTGTAAGTTTTGATCTGGAGGACGTTGCCATGATGGTGGCGCACAAGTCAGAAGGCAAAGACACACAGCTTACCTACCATCAGCACGAGGCTCTATGGAACCGCCTGTTTGCCGCGTACGCGGGCGGATACGACAAAGTAGAACAGCATATTATAAAAGGCATGGAACATGGTATAATTAGATTATAATGGCAACAAAAAAGTTTAAGCAAGAATTTCGCGCCAGGACCGTGGGGTTTATAGCCACGGCGCTTGGGTTGGTGGTAGGTTTAGCCTGGAACGACGCGGTCGCCAGCCTTATTGCCGTTGTGTTTCCCATTGATAAAAATAGCATTATAGCAAAATTCCTGTATGCCGGCATACTTACCGTGGTTGTGGTAACCGTAATTGTTTTGCTTATGCGGTTTATGGAGGAAAAAGAAGAAAAATAGTATACTGCAAATTGTATTATTATGGAGGACGCAATCCGGAACTTCGCAAAACAGTTTGAGTGGGAGCCCAAAATAGAAAATGCCGATAAGTGGAAGGCTTGGGGCAAATATTTGTTGTGCGGCATGGGCGGTTCTCACCTACAAGGGGATGTGTTTCAAAACGCGTTTCCCGGTTTTGACTTATCGGTGTATCAGGATTATGGCCTGCCTAGTTGGCGAGACGATGTGCTCAAGGAAACGCTTATTATCGCAAGCTCTTATTCGGGGAACACCGGAGAAAGCCTAAGTTCGTTTGAACAGACTGTTGCAAATAAGTACCCGGTAGCTGCTATTTCCACGGGCGGTGAATTGCTTATCCGGGCAAACCAATACAAGGTTCCTTTTATTCAGGTCCCTGATACCGGCATTCAGCCAAGATCCGCCCTTGGGTATACGTTCAAGGCCTTGGCAAAAATGGTGGGGCGAGAGGACGCGCTCCAAGAAGCGACAAAAATGGGGCAAGCGCTTGCCCAGCGCGCCGACGTTCTCGAACAAGAAGGCAAACAGCTTGCCCAAAAACTTCAGGGGTATGTGCCCGTTATATACACTTCAAACAAAAATTACTCTATAGCCTACAACTGGAAAATTAAGTTCAACGAAACCGGCAAAATCCCCGCGTTTTACAATTTGTTCCCGGAACTCAACCACAACGAAATGAACGGGTTCGACGTTTCGGACTCTACGCGCCCGCTTGCCGAAAAGTTTTCTTTCATATTCCTGCAAGACACCACAGACAGTGAGCGAATCAAGAAAAGGATGATGGTTTTGGAAAAGCAGCTGACCAGCCGCGGCTTTCCAGTGGAAACGATTTTGCTGGGTGAAGGTTCGATGCTCGAGAAAATTTTTAGCTCTCTTTTGTTGGCCGACTGGATCGCGCTGTACCTGGCAAAACATTATGGCCGCGACCCGGAGCAAGTACCCATGATAGAAGAATTTAAAAAAGCCCTTGGCTAGCTGGTATGAAAATCGTGATATTCAAAACAGAAGGGTATATTCCCCATACCGTTACGCAAGAGCATATAGAAAAAATAAAGGCCATGGATTCCTCGCTTGAGGTAATCGCGGTTTCCGCTTCAGAAAACAGCGAAACCGAGCCGCATCTCGCGGACGCCGAGGTGGTCGCTGGCATTCCGCAAGCCCTGCCCGATTCTTTTAAAAACGCAAAAAATCTCAAGTGGATCCAATCGTTTTCCGCGGGCGTGGATAAGGTATTAGCCTCGGATATAAAAGAACGGGATGTGTTGCTTTCGAATATAGCAGGCGCGCAAGATACCCCTATTGCCGAGCACATTTTGGGGTTTCTGCTTTTGTTTACCAAAAGGTTTCACGTGTCGTTGCGGAACCAGGCAAAGAAGATTTGGGAACGGGACGTGGGAGCTACCGAATTGCGGGGAAAAATGGTGCTTATCGCGGGGTTGGGAAACATTGGGACAGAGGCGGCTCGGCTGGCAAGCTGTGTGGGAGCTAATGTACAGGCCGTTGACCGGCCGGGCGCAGCAAAACCCGATTTTGTGGAAAAGCTGTACGGGCCTGACGAATGGGAACAGGCGCTGCCAACCGCCGATTTCGTGGTAAGCTGCGTTCCGCACACGGAACACACGCACCACTTGTTCAACAAAGAAAAGTTTGCGATAATGAAGCATACGGCGGTATTCATAAATATTAGCAGGGGGGAAGTGGCGCGCGAGGCAGACCTCATTGAAGCGCTTAAAGAAGGAATTATCGCGGGAGCCGCTTTAGATGTTATGGAGCAGGAACCCCTTCCCAAAGACAGTTCTTTGTGGGAAATGGAAAATGTTGTTGTTACGCCCCACCACGCCGGGCATTCTGAAAAATACATGGACCGCGCGGTCAAGGTATTTTGTAAAAACCTGCAAGCATATATAAGGGGTGAGACATTACCAAATTTGGTAGATAAACAAAAAGGTTACTAATAACAATATGGGGAAAAATATTTTTTACTTCATTCTTGCCGCCGCTATTCTGCTGCTTGTCGGCGGCGTGGTGTTTTTCTTTACGCAACAGCGAGCTGCGCAAGAACCCGCCCAAAGCCCAGAGGGCATTGAGGCGGGCCCGCCACAATCCGAAGGTTTGGGCGGGGAACAGGGTCTGGGCAGTGAACTCAACCAAAACCCTGGTTCAAAGGTCCCGGAAACAAACCCGCTCGAGGGATATCGAAACCCATTTGAATAATATGTCCTACGAATTACGAATTTATACGAATATACGAATTGTCTTGCTGGCCGTTGTTGCTATTGCGGGTTTGCTTGGCGCATATGCGGTGTTTGCGCAAGAAGAGCCGGATATTGAGTTTCCGGTGGCGGAACTTGGAAACTGCCAGAGCAAAGAAGAATGCAAGGCGTATTGCGACGAGATTGAGCACATCGCCCAGTGCGTGGACTTTGCAGAACGCCATGGTTTAATGCACGGCGTCGAACTCGAGGAGGCAAAGAAAGTGGCGCATGCCTTATCGCAAGGCGCGCAATTGCCCGGCGGATGCCGAGGCAAAGAAGAATGCGAAGTATATTGCTCTGAACCTACTCACATTGAAGAATGCTTAGCTTTTGCGGAAGCTGCGGGGTTTATGAGCGCAGAAGAGCTGGAAGATGCCAGGCGCGTAGCTCCCTTGATGGCTCGCGGCGAAATGCCAGGGGGATGCCGTTCAAGAGAAGAGTGTGAAGCGTATTGCTCCCAGGATAGTCACACTGAAGAGTGCGTAACGTTCTTTCAAAAAGCAGGATTTATGACTGCCGAGGAAGCGGAAATGTTTCGAAAAACCGGCGGGCGAGGCCCGGGAGATTGCAAAGGCCGTGAAGAGTGCGATGCATTCTGTAATAATCCCGAAAATCAGAAAGAATGTTTTGCGTTCGCCAAAGAGCATGATTTGATTCCCGAAGAAGAACTTCACAACATTGAAGAAGGCCTTACAAGGTTTCACGAGGGATTCCAACATGCGCCCCCGGAGGTTGCTCAATGCTTAAAAGATACGATTGGAGAGGATGTGCTGGCAAAAATTGAAGCAGGCACATTCTTGCCAAATCGAGAGCTTGGAGAGCATATGCAAAAGTGTTTTGAAAACTTTATGCCTGCCTCGCCGGCAGGCGGGCCCAGGCCGACTGAAGGCTTTAGACCAGAAGGGGGAGAACATATGGCGCCGCCCGAAGTCATGGGATGCGTGGAAAGAATCTTGGGAGATACGCGCCAACTCCAGGGGTCTCCGACATCCGAGCAAGAGCAACGAATTCGGGAAGAGTGTTTTCCGCAGCAATCCCAACATCCCCAGGGCTTCGAGGGGGAAATGCCCCAGGAATTTCGCGAAGAATTTGAGCGTCAGCATGATGAGCAGTTCCAGGAAGAGTACCAGCGCCAATTTGAACAGCAAATCCAAGAGTTTCAGGAGTTTCACGCAGAAGAAACTCCCGCAGAGTCAAGATTGCCGCGGGAAAGTTTCCTTGGCGCTGTGGCAGAGGCAATGCGCCCAGGGCTTAAAATATTATTTCCATTTCTTCCGTTATGAGTAACGAACTCAACATATTTGTAAAAGAATCACTGGAAAAAGGCCAAAGCAAGGGGGCCATTGCACAGGCGCTTTTGCAGGCCGGTTGGCAGGCAGAAGAGGTGCAAAAAGCACTGGCTTCTTTTGCTGATGTTTCTTTTCCGGTGGCGGTTCCGAAACCCAAACCATACTTGCAGGCAAGAGAGGCGTTTCTTTTTCTTATCTCCTTTATCGCCCTATATATTTCTGCTTTTAGTTTTGGCATTTTGGTATTCGCGTTTATCGAGAAGTTTTTTCCGGATCCGGTTTCGTACGGATTTTTTTCGCCGCGCGGGCTTACCACGGCGTTGGCCTCTATTATTATCGCTTTTCCGCTATACCTCTTTATGATGTGGCGTTTAGTTAAAGCCGCGGCAAAAGACCCGGAACGCAGGCAGTCAAAAGTGGGCAAGTGGTTAACGTATATTACGCTCGTAATTGCGGCCGGCATTATTATCGGCGACTTAATCGCGGTGCTTTCGAGCTTGCTGTCGGGCGAGTTGACTTCACGATTTGTATTCAAGGCTCTCACGGTGCTCGCGATTGCCGGAGCGATTTTTGGCTATTATCTTTGGAGTTTGCAGCGAGAGGAGAAGGAGAAAAGCGGCGAGAAGCAAGTGGTGAAACCAAGGCCTGTGGCGGTAAAGATTTTCGCGGGCGTAGTAATCACCGTTGTTGGAGCATCTGTGATATACGGATTAACGCTTGTGGGCACTCCGGCGCAACAACGTTTGATCACGTTCGACGAACGCCGTGTTTCGGATTTGCAGCAGATTACCTGGGCGGTGGATTCGTATTGGCAGCGGAACAAAAGCTTGCCTGAAACACTGGAGGATTTGCGCGGCCCCACTTATTACGTTGGATCTTTGCAGGATCCCAAGACTGGGGAAGCCTACGCATATAATCTGCTTTCCGTAACCTCTTATGAGCTTTGCGCCGCGTTTGAAACCGATTCTTCGCAGTACGAAAGCCAGGCTTTTCCGCGTTTCCCCGGAGATACTTCGTTCTGGGAGCATGGCGTAGGCCGCACCTGCTTTGACCTTGAAGTCCGCAGAAGATCGTCCTCTTCCTCTTCCTTCTGACCCCATTCCAGCAACAAGACTATGAAAATCACTAAATACGTACATTCCTGTTTGCTTATAGAAAAAGACGGCACCAGCGTGCTGGTTGACCCGGGGAGTTATACCCTGGAAGAAGATGCCTTGCCCATGGAAGATTTGGAAGGGTTAGATTATGTGCTTATTACGCACGAACACGAAGATCACATGTCTATCCCGCTACTGAAAAGGATAGAGGCAAGATTCCCTAATGTGAAAATCGTCTCGAATGGCACCGTGGCAGACTTGCTCGCCAAAGAAGGTATTCAAGCCACTATTCAGCTTCCCGACTTTATCGAAATGAAAGAAACTTTGCATGAACCCGTGCTTGCCATTCCGCCCCACAACAGTTTATTCCACATTTTTAGGGAAGTAACGCATCCGGGCGACTCGTTGCAATTTGAAGAAAGCAAAGAGATTTTGGCTTTGCCTATACAGGCGCCCTGGGGAAGCATGGTGCAGGCGCTGGAAAAAACGGCGGCGTTGGCTGTAAAACCAAAATTGGTAATTCCCATACACGACTGGCACTGGCACGAAAAAGCAAGGCATCGAGCATACGAGGCCGCGGCGAATTATTTGCATGAACACGGCATTCCCGAATTTCGGGGGTTGGAAGCCGGCGAAAGTATTGATATAATACATTCAAATAATAATGTGTAACAGTCGCCTATGAAAAAAATTCTTTTTGCGTTTTTTGTTCTCGCTTTTGCGTGCGCGGGGACAGTTTCCGCCCAGGAAACAGAAACAAGCGTGGAGGCGGTGGTCGAGGCCGAAACGGTAACAAACGCGGATTTGGGTGTTGATGAGCCCGGGCTTTTGCCCACAAGCCCCTTGTATTTTTTCAAGGAAATCGGCCGCGGCCTACAGCGCGCGCTTACGTTTAACGCCGTCGCGAAAACCGAATTGGAGCTAAAAATCACCTCTGAAAAAGCCGCTGAAGCGGCGAAAGTGGCAGCGCAAGATCCAGACAACGAGCGCGGCATTTCCCGCGCGCTTATGAATTATGAGCGTGCCCAAGAGCGCTTGCGCGCTCGGTTGGAAAACTTGCGGGAAACTTCCGAAAACCCGAATGTGGACCGTTTACTCAATATGGTAGCCGAGCGCCAAATCGCGCATGAAAAGTTGTTGGAAGGCTTGGAAGCGAAACACGATACGCAAAAAAGCATTATCCAAAATATCCGGGCAAGGATTCAGGCAACATTTGGCGAAATCGCCAAAAAAGACACCGCAGAACAGTTTGCAGAACGCCTGGAAAACGCCCTTGAATCCGGAAAGGGAAGCGCCCTGCGGCATATCCGTTCGCTGGAAACATTGGATAGGCTGCAGGAAAGCGAAAGTTTGTCAGACGAGGCAAAGCAGAAACTGCAGGAATTGCGAAACAGGTTATCTGAACAAGTAAGCGGCGACGTGGAGGAGTTCGCGGGAGACACCGAAGAAGGGGCAAACCGTTTGCGTGATGCTTTGCAGCGGCTCCCGGGCGACGCGCTCCGCCGCACCACTATTTTGGAAGAAATTCGCGCGCGGGTTTCCGACCGCGCGGCAAACGCTTTGGGTGAAGCCCGCGATTCGTTGGACGAAACCATTGAAGATTCAGAGGAGTTAGCGGGCCGCGTAGAACAGCAGATTCAAGAATCAGAGCAAAAGTTACAGCGTATTGAAACCAAACTGCGAGAAAGCGGCAGGGAAATTCCCCAGGCCATAACCACGCTCATAAACCAGGCAAAAGAGCATTTGGAAAAAGCGAAAACCGCCTTGCGGCAAGGAAATCCGAGAGAAGCGTTTGGCCTGGCAAGGGCGGCAGAGGCCATTATTGCCAATATTTTGCGTTTGGTAGAGCAGGGAATTGATGCGATTCAGCAAGCGCCCCAGCTGCTCGACCGCGTGCGCGATCGCTTACAAATAGCTCCTTTGTCCAATACCTGCCCTTCTGTAAGCCCAGAGGAATGCCGGGCAAGGGGAGGTCAGTTGTACGCAACAAATGTGTATGACCCTCGATGTGGCGGTTCTGTTATACGTTGTTCGGTGCCACGCGAATCCGAACCAACACCACCAGGGCCTTCTCCGGTGGACGTGCCAGGCGTGTTTTGTACCATGGAATACGCCCCTGTATGCGGGGTAGACGGCAAAACATACTCCAACCGCTGCGTGGCGGTACAACAAAATAAAGTGCGCGTGGCATACGTAGGGCAGTGCGACTTACTTCCAAGGACAACGCCTGGTGACGAACTTGGACCAGAAGAAGCAAAAATTATACTTCCATTACCAGCTCCAGAACCAACGCCAACGCCTCCTCCGGCTTCAGCCGAGCCCGCCGCGCGATCCGTCACGCTCGATGCCGATGATTTTGGCTTTTACCCTTCTGGAGAAATTCGCGTGCCGCGGGGAACAAGGGTAACGCTTACCTTTAACGTAACCCAAGACAATGTGTACTACGCTGGACTCGATTTTAAAAGCCCGAAATTTAACACGCCGCGCATTGACCCTGGCCAATCCACCACCGTGGAGTTTACCGCCAACGAATCCTTTGAGTTCAAATCCTATTGGCCCGCCAGCGGCGTCCTCAAAGCCACCGGCCGCGTAATCGTGGAGTAGCTCACTATCCATGAATCTATTCCACGACCTCAAACCCGAAATCAAACTACTCCTTATCGTTTCCGCCGTCTCGGCCGTCCTCGCCGTCGGCGGGATTTTGCTGCTGCAATCCGTTCAGCCACAGCCTTTGCCGGCCAAGCAATTTGTTCAAGAGCAAGAAGTTGTTGTTCAAGGAAGTATTCTTGAAAACCACCGAGGGTGTGCAGGAGATGGCCTATGCTATCTTCGCCTACTATCAGACAATCGAGAAATACGTGTTGTCTACCATTATGGTGAATGGCCACGCTGTATAAACACAAATCTTCAGACAGGAGAACTTGAAGATGGCGATGAGGTTGAAGTCTTTGGTAAGGTTACAGCTGAATATGGGCTTTCTACCTGTGATTCAACAAATTATTACATCAAGAAGATCGGAGAGGATGCTACTTCCACATGGCAAACCTACCGCAACGATGAGTTTGGCTTTGAGGTGAAGTATCCAAAAAACGTTGAGATAACTTATGATTCAAATACTAGTATAGAGTTTCAAGAGAAAGGAGTTTTCTATAATAAGTACGCAAGGTTTATGGGTATTCGGATTCGTTCTGGTGTTGAGGAAAGTTTG
>DASWIZ010000018.1:0-32719 GCA_036397395.1 Minisyncoccota bacterium | reverse complement strand
AGGACTTGCGCTACCGTGTCAGATTGTGGAATATGTACTACAATGACCTGGAACACTGCGGGCTGAACGGCAAGACGCCCAACGAATTCCTTGCGAATTACAAACTAATCAACCCGCCATATGTGGGTGCCTAAGACACTTTTGCCGGCTGGAGAGAAACAAAAACCTGCAGGGCGAGCAAAGATACACTGCATACGACAATACTTGCAACCAAACATTTGTTCATTGTATTATTATAATTCTTTTGCCGGGTTTCGCCAATTGCATTCTAGAAAAGGAGTTTTTGTGAGAGTGTTTTTTGCTGCTCAAGAAAGAATTGCTTTACAGCATCCCACGAAACGTCTTTGATCATTTGAGGCATGGCGTCTTCTTCCGCATCGTCGAAATACACAAGGCTTTTTAAAATGTGTACTTTGTTTTGAGCGAGGTTGCCAAATTTTTTCTCGTAGAGATCAAACGCTTCTTCAAGGCCGACAATTTTGTTCACGAAAAGCAAGAAATAGAGGTCTATAAAATCGCGCTTGGTGCCGCGATCCGCTATCGCATCGATTTTCATCGGCGCGATATCTTTGACGTCTGCAACCTGGACGCCACCAAACTCGTGCGTGGGAAAGAGAAGCGGATATTTGTAGTAAAAAATGCTAAAGCGCATATCTTTTACAAACCCAAGGATAGTTCGCCATTCCTGCCGTTCAAGGTGAAAGTCAGAAAGCGTTTCTCCCAGCTCCTGGGTTAGAGCTTTTTCTGCAAACTTTTGCTGCGTAAAAAAATCAAGGTCATAAGAATATCTATGGCCGAGTTGCAGCGCGAGGGCAGTGCCGCCCGCGAGATACGCAGACCGGAATACGAATATTTCTTTTAGCGTATCCAGTGACTGCTTTGCAGTTTCAGAGAGGATTTCTGGAAACATCGAAGTTCATCTTTGGGCAAGTTAAAAAATAAAGCCCAGAAATTTGCGGTTTTGGGAGATAAAATCCGGGAGCGCTTTATAGCGCCTGTAATAATCGTTACGGGGTAATAATGCAGGAGCCAGCGAATTTCACTATCTCGGCCAAACTCCAAAATTCGCTCGATGACGTATCGGGCGTTCTTTTTGGGGTCTATGGTTTTTGGATCTACGTCCCAAAACAGAGATGTTCGTCTTGGTATAGCGTCTTTCATGGTTCCATTATAGCATATCCGCGAGGTTTCGCCAATCCTGGATGGACAGAGTTTCGGCGCGGCGGGCAGGATCAACGCCGTTTTCTCGCAAGATAGTTCCCATGTGTTCTCTTGGACGTTTCAGGCCGGCAGACAGGTTGCCCAAAAGCTGTTTTCTGGGATGCGCAAACCCTGCTTTTACCACGGAGAAAAACTTTGCGGGATCCACCAACGGTTTCTCTTTGTGGGGAATAATACGAATAATGGTAGAATCCACGTGGGGCTGCGGCCAAAACGCAGATTTTTTTACGTATGAAACTATTTTGGGCACAGCATAAAACTGCACTGCAACCGCCAAAATGCTCATATCGGGCGGTTTCGCGCATATACGTTGCGCAACCTCTTTTTGGATTATAAACGTCATGCTTTGAAGCCCGACTTTTTCTCGTTTAAAGTCGGGCTTCTCTGCTTCCAAAAACTTTCGTATTGTTGGCGCCGTAATATAATACGGCAAATTCGCAACGACTTTGTAGGTTTGAGATTTAGGGTTTGCTTGAATCTTGAGACTTGAGACTTGGAGCTTAAGGATATCTCCGTGGATAATTTCGACATTACGAAATTCTGCCAGGGTTTCCTTAAGAATTTCTACCATTTTGGCGTCTTTTTCCACGGCAATTACTTTTTTAGCCAGTTTTGCCAGCTCTTGCGTAAGCGCGCCCGCCCCGGGCCCGATTTCCAGCACTACGTCTTTTAGCGTAACCTCGGAAGCCGCAATAAGTTTTTTAATTACATGCTTATCTACCAAAAAGTTCTGCCCAAGGCCGCGGCTGGGCTTTATGCCATACCGGGACAGCGCTTTTTTTGTTGTGGATAATACGCTTGACTGAAAAGATGCCATAAGGTATTCTAAACATAATCTATGAGGCAAGGAAAGAACTCCCAAGATACTCCTGCAAAGCAACAAAAAGGGCGAAAGCCCTTGTTTTACGTAGCCGGGGCGGCTGCTTTTTTGTTGGCTGGAATTGGGTTTAGCATACAGGCTCTTGGCGGTTCTCCCTCGTTTGAGAATAACGCCATGTTGCCGGTTCACTCTTTTTGGAAAAGCGGCGCGCTCTCTTCGCAAGTCAGGTCAGACCAGGGCGGCGCCACAGAAAGTCCCGCGTTTGTGCTTATAGGGAATAACAGCCTGGTTGGCACAGTCCCGGCAATGTCGGTAACGCCAAAAGTTTTGGGAGCTATTTTGGGGGAAACGGCTTTGGAATCGGCGCCGGGAAAAGAAATTATTCACTACGAAATAGAAAAGGGGGATACCGCAGACAGCGTTGCCGAACGCTTTGGAATTTCCGCGAACACCGTACTGTGGGCAAATGACCTTTCCGCGTCCGCTTCCCTGGAGCCAGGAGACGAACTTATTATTTTACCGGTTTCAGGGGCTTTGCACTTAATCCGGCCGGGCGATACGGTAAGCGAAGTTGCCGTATGGTACAAAGCAAATACAGAAGATATTTTAGCGTTTAACGATCTGGAATCTGCCCAGGATATTTTTGTGGGAGACATTCTTGTCGTGCCCGGAGGCGCCAAGCCAAAAACGCTTCCGAACGGCAGGCTTACTCCCCTGGCAAATTCTTATTTTATTTATCCGGTTCCGCGCTCGTATAAAATTACCCAGGGCTTGCATCCGTTTAACGCCATTGATTTTGCAAACGGTTCTTGCGGAGGCCCGGCGTATGCCGCGGCCGGCGGCGCCGCGCAAGTGGTGGGGTATAACAACGGACTGGGAAACTATGTGCGCATTTTGCATCCAAACGGGGTAGTAACCGTATACGCCCACCTTTCCGGCCACGCCGTAACGACAGGCAAGCGCGTATCGCAAGGGGAAATTATTGGATATATTGGCCACACAGGCCGCACCATTCCCGCAGGCTCCGCGGGATGCCACTTGCATTTTGAAGTTCGGGGAGCTACGAATCCATTTAAGTAGCGCACTTTCCGCAGGTTTTAGCTTCCGGAAAAGCTTTGAGGCGTTCTAATGAAACGGTCTCTCCGCAGTTCTGGCACATGCCATATGTGCCTTTTTCTACGCGTTCTAACGCGTCTGTTACGTCTTTTAACTGCGTTTCCAGGCTAAATTCTACGTGCAGGTTGGTTGAATATTCTTCCACTTCGTCTGCGGCCTCCTCCAGGTTTCCCTGCGGCACTCTTGGGTATTTCGTATCCCAATCACCCTTCATGTTGGGATCTTTTGTGGCAAAACCGCTTAACTCTCCTTCCAGCTGGGTTTTTTTTGTTTGCAGCTGCGTTTTGAGTTCTTCAAGAACTTCTGGCGTAAGTGTTTGCTCCATATATGTTATTTCTACTTGTTCCGGGAGATAAGGTCAAGAGGCGGCTGGTCTTGTCCAAAAAAGAATTGTTTTTTCGCTTCCAAAATTTTTGCCGCGGAGGTTTCGATATTTCTTTTTAAGTCGGAATTTTCTTCCGCCTGCGCCAACAGCGTGTTATACGCGTCGGTAGCGTACGCCTGCTTGGAAAACATTGCCATATTTACCCCGGCCTCCAAAGGCAGCGATACAATTTCTTGAAAACTGTAGTTATCTAAAAGCGCGGGCTGGACCAAGTCGTCAGAAAGAACAATGCCTTGAAAACCCATCTGGTCTCGCAGCATGCGTATTCCTTTTTCAGAAAACGGAAACGGTTTTCCCGGGTCAAAATCCGCGTAAATTACGTTTGAGAGCAGCACAAACTCCGGACTTGCGGGAAAAGCAACCACAAACGGAGAAATATCGGGAAACTCCCGCACCGCGGCCAATGTTTGCTCCGGGTTAAACACAATGTTTCCGTACCCCGGAAAGTGCTTTACCGTAGACAAGACCCCTCCGTCTTGCTGGCCACCCACCAACGCCTTTGCAAGACGGCCGGTTTCAGATCCCTCTGCCTGGAACGTGCGGCCAAATAGAAAATCTTCGGGCCTGGTAATGTCTAATACCGGAGAAAGATTTAGGTTTACGCCCAAATACTTTAATTCTTCCGCCCGCTCCTGCCCCACCACATACGCTTGGTTGGCATCGTTAATATCTGCTTGCGCTGTTTTTTCTTTGCCGAAAGAAACGCGGGAAATGTCGCCTCCCTCCTGGTCCACCGCGATAAAAAGAGGGAGCCGCGAATATTCCAAAGAAGTCCTCTGAAGGTCCCGGGTCAACTGGCGCAGCTGTTCAGTTGACCGGATATTGCGAGACAAAAGGAGAACGCCCCCTGGCTGGAGACGTCTCATAAGCTCTGTAAGTTCCGGGGTTAAGGTCGCGTCGTTAAATCCTATCATGAGCACCTGCCCCACTGCTTGTTCAAAAGAAAGCGACGAGGGCGGCGATTCTGCGCCTAAGCTCGCAAGTATTTGAGAATTTGGAATATTGGTAAGCCCGGCTTGCACGGCGTCGATAGCTGCTTTTGTCGTGTCAAAGGAAGAAGCAAAAATAAGATAATTATCAACTACCGCATACACAATACCATAGTCTTGCGTAGAAAAGGTTTGATAACGCATTTCTACCCCTCGATATTCCCTTGAACGGAATGCGGTAGTATAACCCGTCCCTTTGCTGTCCCAAAAAGGCATTAAGGGTGTGAGATTTTGTTCCATCTGCGGTTCCCAATCGTTTAGCGCTTGTTTGGTTGATTCTGGGTTTTGGAGCTGTACGATCATTCCAAAACGGTTTCCCTGTAAAGAAGAGTGGCTGAAAAAGAATGAGGTTTGAGAAAAATGATCCGCAATGGCTTCGGTCGTAGAAACTCCAAACAACGAAAAGAGTTCAATTCCCCGGTCAACAACGCTTTGGTTTTCGGTATCTCGAAATATCAACTGCGTAAATCCCGCGGGTTGAGATTCGCCAAGCAACTGTTTCAGCAAAGCGGATAAGTCTTGCGACGAAGAAAACTGGAGAGTTGAAGCATGAACCGGGTTTACTAACTGCGTAATAGAGTTGGGGGAAGGTTGTGGTACGGGCTGTGGCGCGGGAGTAGGCTCTGGCGTTGGAGCAGGGATTGGCTGCGGTTGGGGCGCGGGGCTTGGTTCTTCAGAAGAAAAAAATGGAAGCTGCAGAGAACCTTGCCGCGAAAAGAACCAATACGCCAGCAACACCAAGTTAAGCGCGATAAAAGCAAAGATAATTACTATAATAACGCGGATAAATACCTTTCTTTCTTGAGAGGGCCGTTTGGGTAACTTTTGTATGCGCTGCTCTTCTCCCGGGGGCAAAATAGAATCCTGGATTTTTTGGAGCTGTTCCCTTCTTTGGGATTCTTCTCTTTGTTTTGTTTCTTCCGCGGACTGACGAATTTGCCGCACCGCCGCTCGTTCTTTTTGCGCTTCTTGCTGCGCTTTCAATTGCCCAATTCGTTCTTGCTCTTTCTTTGCCTCTTGCTCTCGAAGATTACTTACGTCTTTTTGCATAG
Source organism: Minisyncoccota bacterium (assembly GCA_036397395.1). Classification (GTDB taxonomy): domain Bacteria; phylum Patescibacteriota; class Minisyncoccia; order Minisyncoccales; family UBA10102; genus DASRUP01. The sequence goes on along the minus strand of DASWIZ010000018.1, from coordinate 27,136 downwards.
TGCTTACCTCTCCCCGGGTCAAAAGACTCTTTTTCTGTGTTGGATCGAAACGCACCGGATCCCTGGCTATGGGCTCCTGATATGCGTCTCGAGGTTGCTGGGGCGCGTTGCGGGGTTCAGGCTGCTCGGGTTCTGTTGGAATATTGGGAGGCGGCATCCCGCGCCTCACTTGCCCATGTACGGGTTTGGAAGGATTAAGATTTTGTGATTCGTCTGCCATAAAAAATACAGGATTCTTATTCCTGTATTTTCTCATTTCGCAAACAAATTTACTAGTTTTTTTCTGTGGAAAACTTTCTTACGGCTCTTTTGCCTGTTTGAGTGATAAGTTAACGCGCCCCAGGTCATCTATTTCAATTACCTTTACCGGAACCGTATCGCCCAAACTTACCACGTCTTGCACCTTTTCTACCCGATGGTCGGCTAATTGGGAAATATGAACTAACCCTTCCTGCCCCCCCGGAATCTCCACAAACGCGCCAAACTCCATAATGCGCTTTACCGTGCCTTTGTATACATCCCCAACCTGTACCTCGTGGGTAAGGTCTGCAATATGGGCTACCGCTTTCTGCACCTGCACTTCCACTTCACCGGTTACAAACACCTGCCCGGTTTCCTCAATGTCAATTTGCACCCCAAATTCTTCCGTAATTTTGTTAATGGTTTTTCCCCCGGGGCCAATAAGCAAACCAATTTTTTCCGGGTTAATCTGCACGGTCGCGATTTTTGGAGCCCATTGGGAAAGCTGCTTGCGCGGTTCCGCTATAGTCGCAGTAATAATATCGTCAATAATGTGGTGCCGCGCTTTTTTTGCCCCTTGCAGTGTTTCTTGGAATATTTTTTCTGAAATGCCTTGTACCTTTACGTCCATCTGAATTGCGCAAATGCCCTCTTTCGTTCCGGCTATTTTAAAGTCCATATCGCCGTGATGATCCTCTGGCCCCTGGATATCAGTAAGAATTTTATAGTTTTTTCCGGTTTCATCCGTCATTAAACCCATGGAAATTCCCGCGGCGGGCCGCGTAATCGGCACGCCCGCGTCCATAAGAGCTAGGACAGAAGAACACACCGCGGCCATGGAAGTGGAACCGTTGGAAGAAACGCATTCCGTAACAATGCGCACCGTGTAGGGAAACTGGTCTGGAGTGGGAATAATGGGAAAGAGCGCCTTTTCAGCAAGCATTCCATGTCCTATCTCCCTTCTGCCCGGCCCGCGCAAAGGCTTTACTTCTCCCGGAGCATACGGAGGAAAGTTGTAATGATGCATAAAACGCTTTTTCCCGATAAACTCCATGCCCTCTAAAATGCGGTGGTCGCCCGGAGCGCCCAGGGTAAGAATGGAAAGCGTGCGCGTTTGTCCGCGCTCAAACATTCCTGAACCATGCGTGCGGGGCAAAAGTCCTACGTGCCCGGCCAAAGGACGGATTTCGTCGAGTTTCCTGTCATCCACGCGCTGGTCCCGTTCCAAGGCGCCCTTATGCACAACCCGATCAACTTGTTCATCAAAAAAATCCCGGGCAAAAGCCATGGCGTCCGCTTGGGTTTCTTTTCGTTCCAACATCTCTGCCATTTCTTTTTTTACCGCGTCCACGGCAGCCATACGGGCCTGCTTGTCTCCTTGAAACAGCGCTTGTTCAAGTTTTGGCTCGAGCCATTCTTGCAATTCTTTTTCCATGGCCTGGTACTGATCTGCTTTGGGGAGAATTTCAACTTTTTGTTTTCCATATTCTGCGCGAATTTTTTCCTGAAACTCGAGAAGCCGCAAAAGCAGCGGCTTTGCGAATACCAAGGCCGCCTCGTACACGTCTTCTGGCGCTTCATCTGATTCTGCCTCAACCATGTTGTATAATAATTCGCCGTGTTCCTGAACCCCAGCCAGCACAAAGTCAATGTCGCTTTTTCCCCGCTCTTCGTACGTTGGGTTCACCACAAACTTGCCGTCAATCCGGCCAACCCTGACTACCGCGACAGGCCCTTTCCAGGGAATGTCTGAAAGCGAAAGCGCCAGGGAAGCTCCCAAAAGGCCGGAAACATCAGCGTCGTTTTTCCCATCCCACGAAAGGCAGGTCGCAATAACCTGCACTTCCCTGCGCAAATACTTGGGGAACAAAGGCCGGATTGCCCGGTCAATAAGACGAGCGGTAATAATAGCTTCGTCGGAAGGTTTTCCCTCTCTCCTTACGAATCGGGATCCTAAAATACGCCCCGCGGCGTAAAACTTTTCCTCGTAATCCACAAATAAAGGGAAAAACCCCGGATTCGCAGAATCAACGCGCGCCATAACCGCGGTAACAAGCGTAAGGGTTTCGTCTGCTCGCACCAACACGCTTCCGTTTGCTTGTTCCGCCCAATTATTCAGTTGAAACGAAATTTCTTTTTCGCCCAGCTGTATGCTGAAGTCCTGTTTATCCATTATCGTTTAATCTTTAAAGGCCACCTGGATTTTTTTAAAAGATATTTATCGTCTTCTTCCAAATCCACAAATTCGTCTGCCGCTTCCCGCAATTTTGAAGACGTTGATTTTCCGAATGCCATAACTTCTACCCGCTTGCCGTGGTTTTTTAAATAATCCACCAGCGGCACATAATCGCCGTCCCCTGAAACCAGCACAACCGCGTCTACCCGGTCTGCGGTTTTAATCGCGTCTACGGCGATTCCCACGTCCCAATCCGCTTTTTTAAGCCCTCCGTAGTATTCCTGCAAGTCTTTTACCCTGGTTTCAATACCTTGGTTAATTAACGCGTCAAAAAACGGTTTCTCTTCGCCGGTTTTCGTGCGCACCACATACGCAAACGCGCGCATAAGCTTTCTGTTGGAAACCGCGGTTTTTAAAATTTCCTGGAAATTCACGCGCGCTTGGTGAAGATTTTTCGCGGAATGGTAGAGATTCTGAACGTCAATGAAGACGCTTACCGCTTGGTCTTTATTCTTTAGACTCATTTAAGCTCATTTTTTTAAGCCTACCTTTTTTACAAGGGAAGCATATCGCTTTTCGTCTTCCCTCTTTAAGAACCCCAAAAGGGTGCGCCTTTTCGCTACCATTTTTAAAAGCCCGCGCTTTGAGTGAAAATCTTTGGCGTGCTTTTTTAAATGCGAAAGCAGCTTGCGGATTTCTTCTGAAAGCAAAGCCACCTGCACCTCTGGAGACCCGGAATCGGTCGCGTGCGTTTTGAACTTGTCTATAATCTTCTGTTTTTCCTTTGTTTCTAACATTACGGGTATTCTAGCACAAACTTTAAAAAACGCAAGTGCTCCCACAAGGAATCGACCCCCCCTGTCCACCCCAGGGGTGGACAGGGGGAAGTTGAGCTTAAATTTAAATATAGATAGCGCATCTACCGGTATCAGCTATTCCTGATATGTGCCCCCACATGAACCGGGAGAAAGGGGTAGTCGGTGCTTGTTATCTTTGGACTACGAGCCATTCTCCAAATGTGGCGTGACCTATACGAAAGAGGCCAAAGTTGCCGCTACCAAACGACTTTATCGCCTTTCGCAGAGCTTCTCCAGCTCTTTTTCCCAAGACAGTCTGTCCTTTCGGGCCAATGGCAAGATATTCCCCTTTGTGTGTCCGTTCAAGAGATTTCCCGTATCGTTCATAGAGGGATTTTTTTTCTTTTGTTTGCAGCATTACCACCAATGTACCAGAAACCGCCAAAAAACGCAAGGCTTGCCCTGAGCGAAGTCGAAGGGTGCCCCGCGCAGGACTCGAACCTGCAACCTTCTCCTTAAGAGGGAGCAGCTCTACCATTGAGCTAGCGGGGCAAGCACGGCCTATTATAAGAGAAAACCAGGTTTTTGCAACCCTTACTTTTAGCAGCTAATCTTGTTCCAGGGAAGGCCTCCCTGGAAAGAAATTACTCCGAGCGCCTGGAAAAGAAGGCCGATAAACAGCCATGCGCCATACACAATAAGCAAGCCAACCACAACCGCAAAAATAATGGTCCTGCCGCGCTGTAAGCCCTGCGGGTTTGCGGCGGAAGTAAGCATAAAGAACCCGCCTATCGCAATCAACAGGCTTGCGAGAATGGGCACAATGGGAAGGAAATTGTTTATGTTCCCATCAGGAATAAGAAAGAAGATAATGATATTATTTACAAGCTCAAAGAGGTGGCATAGGGTACAAGGATTTGCCGGCGTATCCCCGCAAGGGACAAGGCCAACAGCTGGGCAGGACAGAGAAACATCATCCAGAAAGGGCCCATAGCTATTCGTCGATGGCGACATCGTGCTTTCAAACTTCAGTTCAGCTGTAGGGCCGCTCGCTACAACAGCATATTCATAGTAAGTCCAGCCCATATTGGCCCGGGTCTTTCCTGTGTTGTTAGAAGAGAGAGTGTTAATAACTGTCCCATTCCACGAGACACTCATCGTTTTAAGGGGGGGCAGGCCATCTGGGTTTGCTGCCATGGCAAAACGGAGTTTGTATGTTTCGCCCGGCGTCACTGTCATAACCTGCGAGATGGTTCCCACGGAAATTCCATTAAGATCTATAGACTGATTGCCGTTCGCGGGCTGCCAGGTATTACCAACATGGTCAATGCTTCCAGATTCTACGGTCCAACCGTCAAAAAAGGGTGGTCCGGTCGAATACGTCTGGAAGGCGCCTACAGGGGTTTCAAAATCTCCGTTCACCAGAACAGGAGGAGAGCAGGCGCCACCTCCGCCACCGCCTCCTCCGCCTCCTCCGCCGCCTCCTCCGAGCGCTACCGTTAACGCAACTCCGTTACTCACTTCTCCTGGACTTTCTAAAAAATTCACGTCTTTGTCAAACCACGCAGTGTACGTATAGGTACCTGTTGCCGCGGGAGCGGTAAGGTTCTTGGTGCAACTGCCCGAAGAGAGACCACATTGCTGAAATATCATGCTGCCGTCCATTTTGAACTCGACCGGAATGATTCCGTCGCACGCAGGCGTTAAACCAGTTACGGTCGCGGTAAAAGGAGCTCCGGGAGCGACATTCGTGGCAGACAGCGAAAGAGAGGGCGTGCCGCTGCATCCCCCACCGGATGCATTTATGGTAATCTGCACAGTATCTGTATCTATGTCGCCTTTGCCATCATCAACCTCCAGGCTTACGGTATTGACGCCCAGGGGGAGAATAACGGTTGGGTTCACGCCAGTCGCTGTGCCAAAATCCCCTGTCCAGGTATACGTTAAAGGATCGCCATCGGGATCTGAACTGCCCGACCCGTCGAGCGTTGTTTTTGCCTGGTTGTCGACTGTTCCATCCATGTCGGCCGGGCTGCCGTCCACAATGGTTTTATCAGACCCGGCTTCTGCGACAGGAGGATTGTTGCCACCTACGACACTCACAGAAAGAGTGTCAGAAGCGAGCACATTGATACCGAATATAATACTACCTGTTACGGTAACGCTGCTCGTAAATGGCCCGCAAAAGAAAGGCGCGTTAAACACCATCGGATCGAGTATAACGCCAGCAGTAAAAGTCTGATCAACGATACCGTCCCCATCGCAATCAATATCGAATTCGCTTCCCACAGGGACTCCTGAATGGTCATAGCTAATGTCCAGGTCTTGCCCCGAGTTTATCGTTACCGGATCTGAATACGGATCAGCGCCCGACAAAGACCCCTCCCTCCCCTGGAGGACAAGCGTTGTCGCCGCGCCGACACCGGTTAACGCTACCGTTTTTACCCCGTCGCTTGTGGAGATATTGTAGGTCGCGTTTTTGGTTCCGGTCGATGTTGGAGTAAAGGTAACGGGAGCGTTTACACTACCACCAACGCCAAGATTATACGGTATTCCAAAAGGCCAGGATAAAGAGAATTGGGAGGCGTCTGGGCCCGTAATCGTTGGCATGTCATCGATGATAACGTTGCCGCTAATATTGACAGTTTTTCCGTTTGAGTTCCATACCGAAACAGTACCGAAATCCACCGGGTCGGGAGAAGCGTTGAATGCGGCATCTGCGCGTGAAGGCAACAAAGCAAAATACAAAATGCCACAAAGAAGTCCTATAAATATAAGTGGGGATTTTTTCACCATTGCCCTCTTGCTTGTTTTCATACTTTTATTATATTAAGTTGCGCGGGAACATTCAAGTTTACACTCCACCGCGATGTCTTCCCCGGCGTCTCCCATGGCGCGCGTACTCATGCGGATGAATCCTTTTCGCGGGCTTGTTTCAACGCTCGCGCGTACCATAGCAATTCGTCGAAAAGTTTTTGCAGGCGCTCTTGGTACGAGTCGTCTGTTATATTTCCCTGTTCGTCAAACAGCGTGTTGATGTTCGAAAAATACACAGCATTGCGTATGGGCGCCATTTGGAACTCTATGGCGACAAGCCGGAGTTGCTCCACGGCTCTTGCTCCGCCTAATTGCCCCATGGAAACCCCGCAAATGCCCACCGGCTTTCGGTTATACTCGTCGTACAGCATGTCGAGCATTATCTTGAGTTCGCCTGGATAGCCGTGGTCGTATTCGGGAGATACAACAATAAAACCATCTGCCCTTGTTGCCTTTTCAGAAAACTTTTTCGCCTCTGGCAAATTACCGGTATTGTCGGTAGCTGCAATGCGGTAATCGCGCACATCAATAAGCTCGGTTTCCACGCCTTCTTGTTTCTGGAATTCTAGCAACACAAAATTCGCCGCTTTTTCCGACCTCCTCCCTTCTCTGGCCGTGCCTAAAATAATGGGAATATACATTATAGATAATTATAATCTAAAGGGTTGTATCTTTCCAGAGTTCATACCCCCTCCAAGTATTCGGGCAGGTGGCGAGGAGACAATTCTGTTCGCTCGGGCGCCGGCGGAATTCCCCCCAACCCCCCGCCGCGCCCTCGCTTGGGTTGGCGGATTTTTTGGCGGCTGCATATTCATTCTAGCAGTTTTAGAAGTTATACACAATGCAAAATTTGCATTGTGTATAACTTGCTTGGTATAATTAAAATATAAATTCATCTTCATTCATACTATGAATACTGCCATACATCTTGAATCAAGAGTCAATCAAATATACGACCATCTTTATACTAACTCACCCGTTAGAATACCTACTGCTATTGCAAAAGAAGTCGGCAAGATACTAAGAGCATTAGCTTATATTGAACAATCTGAAAAGCAAAAGCCAGCAATATTTTCAATAATAGGCAAAAATAAATTTGAAAATGATAAAACAGTCATTAAGCAAGTTGCTGAACTGATTCGTGAAAATTTTAGAAAAGCTAATGCTCTTTCTAAATATTACGAATCGGAGTCTGACATTAATCTAACGGACTCAAATATAGTTTTTGCTTGCGGAAAATTGGGCGATATCCAAGTTACTACGACTCAAAGAGATGTCTTTGGAGATGCAATGGAAATATTTAGATCTCATTGGGCAAAATCAAATGGAGGACAATTTTTCACCGATCAAAGAGTTACGCAGTTGGCGGTAAAATTGCTACAGTTCAATCCGCTAAAAGGGGACGATTTTGTTGATATTTGCGCGGGAACTGGAGGATTCTTAATAGCCGCATTAAAACATGTCAAAGAATTAACTGGTGGAAATGAGGAAAAAGCTCGCAAGGTTGCTAGCAATGCTATTTCTGGCCAAGAGATTGATAAAGAGCTTACTGATATAGCAAATTCAACAATTGCTTTCCAGCTCGGAATTGCAAAATCTACCTTGGTCGCTAATGGTGATTCAATACTGCACAGTGCATTTACTTCAAACAAAAATATTAACTACAACTCGCACTCCTGCCTGGCTACTAATCCGCCCTTTGGCACAAAGATAACAATAAAAGACGCAGAAATATTGGGGGGGTATGATTTAGCAAAAACTTATACCAGAGCTGGGCTTTTCGGAGATGAGTCAAAAATTATTCAAAGAGCACCAGATATTTTGTTTATTGAACAGAATATTAAATTACTAAAACCCGGGACTGGTCGCCTTGCTATAGTGGTTCCATATCAAATCGTTTCCGGCCCACAAACATTATTTGTTCGCCAATGGATATTACGGCAAGCCGAGATATTAGCCGTAGTTGATTTGCCGCCGGAAACTTTTCAACCTCATACTGGGACAAAAGCAAGTTTACTTGTACTGAAAAGAAGGATAAAACCATTTGATAATATTGATTTATCAAAAGATGGAAAAATATTCATGTCTACTCCTAAATGGATTGGGCATGATCGCCGAGGTAATCCGACTTACAAAAAATCAGAGGACGGCTCAGTGACTGATCAAATCCTTACAGACTTTCCAACTGTTGAAAACGAATTTAGCGCATTTTTAGGAGGAAAAGACCTTAAGAGTGACTCCTCAACTAGTTTTGTAATTTCTCCAGACAAAATTGTCAATGAACAGCATTTACGCCTTGACGCTAGGTATTATCGTTCACATAAAATCAACCAAGAACATTTTAGTGACAATCGCAGAAAGGCAGGATGGAATTATATTAAAGTAAAAGATGTCGTTGGCAAGATATTTTATCCGGGAAGATTTACTAGAAACTATGTAAGCAACGAGGCAGATTCTATTCCATTTCTCGGCGGTACAAATATATCGCAACTATTATTAAGAACCGAAAAGCGAATCGGAATAGCCAGTCACAAAGTTGAAGAGCTTAAAGTAAAATCGGGATGGATATTGATAACAAGAAGTGGCTCAGTCGGTATCGTGTCTACGGTGCCCTCTGCCTGGGACGGCTTCGCTTTTTCCGAGCATGTGATTAGGATTGTGCCCGACAAAAGTAAATTAGAACCCGAGTATCTGTTTGCTTTCTTAAAAACTAAATACGCTCAAGAGATAATTGCTCGGGGTGTTTATGGCTCAGTTATAGATGAAATCACGCCGGAATATATCGGAAAGTTAGAAATCCCAGTTCCCAAAGATAAGAAAGTCCTTGATCAAATTGTTAGTTCTATTAGAAATGGTGAGAAAGATCGCCAAAAATCAATTGATAATCTTTCGTTTGGGATTGAACTATTAGAGAAGACCTTGGCTATATAATATCGCCCTCTCCTTTGTTGTGTCTTTCAACGATTTGATTCATTAAGGCAAGCAACTCTATCAGCGTAAGGTTGCCTTGCAGCTGATTACTTCTAGCCAGAACTAGGAAGGTATTTTTTGGTTCATGCCGTCCTCCTCTGTCGAGAGGAACCAAGTGTCCAGAGTGTAGCATTCGAAGGTCGGCCAAAATAGATCGCAGATCAATGGGAATTAGTTGAATTGGATCTTTGTATTCGCCCGGAATAATCCTATGTTTTACTAACCAAGGGAATTTATCCTGAATCGTATTTTCAGGTAGGGCAGGTGCGTTTGTCATCGACAAAACTTGAAGATAGTATTTTACTTCTACGAGAGTGGCGTTGATCTCATCAGCATGAAACTTGTGATCTTTTGGGAATAGCCATCGCAAACGCCGATTTCCATCGGCGCCATCTTGTGGTCGTCCAGGAACTCTATTTGAATGCGGTGTCCAAGGCGGTGAACGCCTCCCGGCATCCCGCAATTTTGTTGTTAATCTTGTTACATCTCTCGCGGAAAAACCACCACTGACTAAAATGGTTTTTGTAACTTTTGTAATATCACTAATCAGAATTCTTACATCCGCAACAGAAACTTTCTGTCCCTTATCGGCAAGCTTAGCGATTCGTTCCAGTGTCTTAGTAAAAATATCTTTCGGTTGCTTTGCCATATTATTTTATGAAAAAAGAAATATCTTTTTTGTAAATCACAGCAAATTTCTTTATTTCAGCAACATCAAGTCTTCTCTCGCCGGATTCAATCTTTGAGATATACGACTGCGGCTTACCGAGTTTGTCGGCAACCTCTTGCTGGGCAAGCCCAGCCTCAATACGCGCCGTTTTGAGGCGTTCTATGATGTTTTTATAGTCTTTTGAGTAAACCGATTTGCTCATAGGTATTTCAATGATATATCCCATTGTGGTATAATCCCAAAATGGGATACTACGATTTAAGGGAGTTCCCTAACCTCGCCCGCACGCTGGAAGGGCAGGATAAGCAGAAGAAAATTGGACACCTAAAAATTTGCAACCCTAGCGAGGGCACAACGAAAAAACGCTAGAGAAGGAGTTCCGCTGGAATCCGGCACCCCATAAGGAGCGAAGTGGTGGACCTAGCCAGAATCGAACTGGCGCCTCGGCAATGCGAATGCCGCGTAATACCACTTTACTATAGGCCCTTCTTTGGATTTATCTTAATGTATCCGTCTTTAATGATTTTTTCAATGTAATCCTTTCTTTTAAGGGCTTTAATTTTTCGTTCGACAAAACGAGCGTCTTTAAGGGTATCATATGCTTGCGAGAAAACAAGAATAGGAGTTTCCATGCGGCGAGTTGTATAAGTATGGCCTCGTTTATGCTGGTTAAGGCGTCGTTCAAGATCATTTGTGCTTCCAATATAAAACTTTCCTCGGGTATCTTGAAGAATGTAAACGTATGCGTTCATAAGCTATCCCGACGTCCCCCGACGTATTATCGGGGGAGTCGGGACTCCGACCTCCCCGACGTAACGTCGGGGAGCGTCGGAGCAGGCCCAAATTAGCCGCCTTTTATATACCTCCAATCCCCTGGTTTTAAATCATCTAGCTGTACGTTTCCTACGCGCGTGCGGATGAGTTTTACAACCTCATAATGGCATGTTTCCGCCATTCTGCGCAATTGGCGGTTCCATCCCTGGTGGATAACAACTTCTATTTCGTTTTTTTCAATCTGTTTCACGCTGTCTGCTTTTGCAACGCCTTCTTCAAGGCGAATGCCTTTTCCAAACCGTTCGATAAGTTTTTTTGTTACGGGCTTTTGGAACACCAAACGGTACTCTTTTTGTTTTTCGTATTTGGGGTGGGTTAATTTGTATATAAAATTTCCGTCGTTGCTTAACAAAAGGAGTCCTTCGCTTTCGTAATCCAAACGCCCCACCGGCCTTAAGTTTTTAAGCGCTTTTGGCAACAAACTCATTACGGTTTTTCTTTTTTGGGGGTCTAGGCGCGTGGTTACATACCCCTTGGGCTTATATAAAGCAATGGTAATAACGTCGTGTTGTTGCGCGCGCAGGGGTTTTCCGCGCACGGAAACGCGGTCTTTATCAAGGTCAATTTGTTGCCCAAGCTCCGCCACCTTCCCCTGTACGATAACAGCCTGCCCCGTAATAAGGCGGTCAGCTTCTCTTCTTGAAATTCCCAGTTGCTGGGCAAGAAAAACGTTAATTCTCATACAATTTCCTTTGCGGGGACGCCGAGAGCTTTGGCTATTTTGTGAATCGTAAGAAGTGAAGGGGTTCTTGCTCCGCGTTCCAAGCCGCTGATGTATGTCCGATGGACACCCAAAATCCGGGCCACATCTCCTTGCGATAGATTCTTTTTTAAGCGTATCTCCCTGATTCTTCTGCTAAATTCTCTAACTTCCTTTTTCATGTATATAAGTTATCCACAGGCTATATTTTAGCATTTGTTGTATAATAAGTCTATAGGGAGCTTTTATTCTATTCTATATCTTATGGCAAAACTTATCAAAGTATCCTGCGTTTCCTGCAAAACTGCAGTATATCGAGGAGCGCAACACATAAATGAAGGGCGAAAGTTTGGATGGAGAGTTTACTGCTCACTGAAATGCCAATCTAGATATCGGCAGTAAAGAAAACTTTTAGCATGCGAATATTGCGGGAAGAATTTCGAAAGGACACATTCTAATATCTCGCCATACAATTATTGCTCTACCTCATGCGCAGCAAAGATCAATAATTCGAAGTTCCCAAAACGCAAAGCAAGGATGCAGGTATGTATATATGAGAAATGTCAAAAGGAATTTAAAAAACGCTCTAACAAAATGTACTGTTCTTTGCGATGTCGAAGAAAAACCGAAGCCGATAGAAGCTACACGCCGAGTCAGCTTATAGAACTACTTAAGCAGGCGGCTTTAGAGACGCAACGAACGCCAGCAAAACGCGAAATTCGAACACTTGCAGGGCAATGCACGAGAGCGTTTGGCACATGGAACAACGCGATAATTGCGGCTGGGCTTGAGCCAAACCGGTCACACGACCATAGAATGTATAAGAGAGTGCTAGCAAAGGCGCTCGATGGACATATCTGTGATTCTATCTCCGAAGCGACTATCGACAATTGGTTGTACAAGAACGGCATCTCGCACGAACGATATTATCGTTATCCCGAAGGAAACTATGAAGCAGATTGGACGGTTACTACGGCCGGAAAAATCGTCTTTATAGAATATTTTGGTCTTGCAAACGATAGTCCGCGGTACGATCGTTCCACAAAGAAAAAACAAGCCCTTTGTCGCAAGCACGGCATCCAACTTATAGAAATTTATCCTCGAGACTTGTACCCAAAAGTAAAATTGGGGGGAAATTGGAGAAGCTGTTGTCTGTTTCCAGAAACAATCTTGAGGGTCGGGGCGAGAGGATTCGCACCTCCGATCTCCGGCTCCCGAAGCCGGTGCCTTAGACTGCTAGGCTACGCCCCGTTTCGTTATTTTACCCAATACTTTTGTTTAGTCATTTCGTCGCGATGGGTTTCGACCTGGTCGCGCTCCTGCCCCGTATTGCGTTTTGCTCTGGTACGGGGTACTACCGGTATACTATGCCCCGTGACTTTTACTCGCTAACTCGATACACTGCGTGGTATAAATAAGATCCCACACATTGTGCGTTTGGCGAAATTGACCGAACAAACGCAAGCCACTGGGCTTGATTGCGGTGATGCACGCCTATTGTCATGCCATAAAGAAAATACTGTAAGTTATCAGTAATATTCGCCAATATACTCATGCCTTTATGGCTATGCACTTCTTCTACGAGAACTACCTTCTTCCCCACACGAATTGCTTCTTTCAGCAAAGCTTCTTCGTCTTCTGCATGGTGGACAACATCAATAAGCAAAACAACGTCAAACTGCTTGTTTTCGAAAGGAATGCGTATTCCATCGTACAGGAAAAGGGGAAGTTTCGAGAGATTCCAGTCAAGGACATCTATCAAGGTTACGTGGGCGCTTTTCTCTTGCGCAATAATTTCTGCAATAAGGCCGTTTCCTGCTCCAATATCCAGCACATTGGCTCCTAGAGGAATTTCCGGAAAAATATGTTTTGCTGATTTTCTTGCCCGCGGCTTCCACCAAACGTACTTTACTATTTTTCCTATGATTTTGCCCCACTTAAAGTGGTAGGCAAGTTTATTTGCTTGTGTTCGTATCATTAATATTTTAACCAACCCAGTACTTTTGTTTAGTCATTTCGTCGCGGCGCGTTTCTATGTGTTCCCGTTCCTGGCGCGACTTTACAGCTTGCTTGTGAAGTTCTTGTTCTGGAAGCTCCAGGAGCTCCTTGGCCCGTTTTCCCAGGTGCGCTTTTGTGTTGTTTTTAGGCTCTTCCAATATCTCGCCCAGTAGGACATCCAGTATGTGTCCCACCCTTGGCCCTGGTTGTAATTTTCCCATGTGCATAATATCGTTGCCGTTTATCTTAAGCATACTGGAAGATATGGGGTCTTGCGCCACTTTTTCTATTACATACTTTAGGTGGCGAAACTTATAGGGTTCAGCCTTGGGAACACCCGACCCAATGCGGTCTGCCTGGCGAAGTTTTAGTAAATCTTGCACGTTTTCTGGCCCTATTTTACGCACCAGCCGTCGAACCGCAGACTCCGTTACCTCGTCCACATTATAGTAAAACATGTGGTAGCGAATAAGGTTTGTTACGCTCTCTATGTCTTTGTTCGGGAACTTTAACCGTTGCAGTATTCTTTTTGCCATACTGGCGCCCACTACTTCGTGGTCGTAAAAAGTGGCGTCTTTCCCCTGGCCGCGTTTTACCCTTGGTTTTGCCACGTCGTGCAGCAACGAAGCTACGCGCACAGAAGAACTCCAGTTCTGCTTTGCTGCGTAGTCCAATGACAGCAAGTTGTGCTCCCAAACGGTATATTTATGATGCTTGTTCTGTTCTATCCCATACCCTTCTTCAAGCTCCGGCATAATATACTCCAGCAGCTTCAGTTCTCGCAACAACTCAATGCCCTGCATAGCATTATCTGCCATAATAATTTTTACCAACTCGTCTTGAATGCGCTCTTTTGAAATTTCTTGCAGCAAGGCCGCGTTTTCCTGAATCGCTTGTTTTGTTTGTTCTTCAATGGTAAATTTTAGAACGGTCGCGAGCCTGGCCGCCCGCATCATGCGCAAAGCGTCTTCCTGAAAACGCTTTTCTGCAACCCCTACGGCACGAAGAATTTTCGCCTTCAGGTCTTTTCGACCCTCGAAAGGATCAATGTATTCCTCTTGTGTGTTCAGAGCAACAGCGTTTACCGTAAAATCTCGCCGCGACAGATCTTCCTCTAACATTTTCGCATACCGTACCTCTCCCGGCCTCCTATAGTCTGCATACTTATGATCTGACCGATATGTAGTAACCTCAATTTCCTTTAGTCTGGCATTTTCGCTTTCTGCAAGCACGGTTACGGTAAAAAACTTATTTTCGTAAAAGTGCTTGGGAAAGATTTTTTGAACCTCTTCGGGTTTTGCGTTCGTTGCGACATCCCAGTCTTCAGGCTCTTTCCCTAATAGCAAATCGCGCACGCACCCGCCCACCACAAAGGCTTCAAACCCCTGCTTTTCAAGCGCTTCCACAACCTTATTGACTTGGGCGGGGATGTGCTGCTTCATAAGCCCAATCTTAGCTTATTTCATTGAATTTTTCAATTTTGTAAGGTACTATTGAGATGCTGCGCCCCCGTGGCGTAACGGATAACGTACGAGACTTCGGATCTCGGGATGAGGGTTCGATTCCTTCCGGGGGCACCAAAACTAGCTTTTTATTTTAATAACGACCCTGCGGTCTGGCTCTTCTCCGATACTTTCTGAAACAACGTCAGTTCTTTCTCCGAGAGCGGCATGAATAATGCGCCGCTCCCCCGAAGGCATGGGCGGAAGCTCTTTTGCCTTTTTCAGCAGGGAAACCTCGTCTGCCGTTGTTCTGGCCAGGTCTTGCAAATACTCTTCTTTGTTCCTTTTGTAATCGTTCATGTCCAGGGAAATGTAATAGAGGGCCGTATCTGGCAGTTTTTTCCGAATAATCAGCTTTACAAGATGCTGTATTTCAAAAAGTGTTTGGCCCTTTTCCCCAATAAAAAGCTTTGGGTCTTCTACCCGTACTTGTATGTGAATTGTCTGGGTATCTTCTTTTACCAACGCTTCAAAAGTTCCGTGCGCTCCAAGAAACCCAAGAAGTTTTTCTGTTTCTTTTTTAATAGTTTCGAGATCGCCTTTGGTAATCATGGTGTATGGGACTCTCTTTTTGTAATAAACCACTGCTGCCACATGTCAAAAACAGTGGTGGTTATAATATACAAACCAAACGCGGCAGGTAACCTAGAAGCAATCCATATGATAAGCACGGGAAGAATGTACAGCATTTGTTTTTGTATCAGGGAAGAGAAGTCTGGCTTGCCTCCGCTCTTTTTTTCCTTATTTTTTTGTTCTTTTTTCCCTTTTACCTCCATTTGCTTGAGTCGCAAAAACTGCAGCGCCCCCGCCGCTAAAGCAAGCGGGAAAAAACGCGTGTTGAGATCTATGAACCCGAGGAACCAGGTGTTCAGTTGTTCTGGCACTTCCACAAAAGAGTACAGTAAAGAAAACCGCTCTGCGCCAAAGCCCCCGGAAAACGTGTGGTACAGCACAATAAAAATAGGGATTTGTATAAAAAAGGGCGCGAAAGAGGCAAAAGGATTTATGTTCGCCTCTCTGAATAAGTCTGCCATGGCTTTTGTTTGCTCCTCCCTTTTATTTTTGAACTTCTCCTGCACTTCTTTGATTTTGGGTTGGAGCTCCGCAAATTTTTTCTGCGCTTTTATTGCTTTAGCCCCCAATGGGTAAGAAACCAGCCGAACCACAACCGTAAGAAGAATTACGGCAACCCCAAAATCCTTTCCCGGCACGTTCTGCGACAGCCAGATTAACGCGTTAAAAATGGGTTGAAATAAGAATAGGTTATAAATGGTAATAAAAAATTCCATATGGCTACTGGAACAACGATGCTTTTTGAAAAAGATGGCGCAAAATCTTTCTTGCTTCTTTGGCCCCTTGGTCTTGAAAACCAGGAAGAACCACAAGAACAGCCTCAACCCCTTTTGCAATTTCTCCTTGTTCTTGCCGCAAGGCCTCTTTAAGAACGCGTCGTATTCGGTTTCGTGTTACCGCCTGCTTGGCAACTTTTTTACTAACTACAATTCCAAACTTGATCGCGTCCTTTTCTTTGGAGTTAATTTTCAGCAACAGATTTCCCGCAGAAAATCCTTTGCCGCGGGAAAAAACTCGTTGGAACTCGCGGGTTTTCTTTAGGCGGGCCTCTTTCAAAAGCGTCACGCGGTTAGTTTTTTTCTTCCCTTCTTTCGCCGTTTTGCTATTGTAGCTCTGCCCCCTTGAGAGCGCATTTTCTTTAGAAATCCGTGCGTTCTCGCTCTCTTCTTTTTTCTCGGCTGGTATGTAATGCTCATAATAATCAGTATAGCTAAAAACAAGAGCGAGGTCAATGAGCAGAAATATGGGCAATAATGGCGGATTCTCGGTTTTACCCAATATATCCACAGGTTATTCACATCCCCTGGGAGTTTTCCTTTATTTTGCACAGACTTGTTCTTGTGGTATATAATAAAAACCATATATTCCCATTGTTCGGACGCACATGATTAAAGAAGATCTTTGGCGGGCGGTTCTTGCCCAGCTTCAATTTCAAATCTCACCAGCAAACTTTTCCACGTGGCTTAAAAATACGTACATTCTTTCAAAAAAAGATGGGCAGCTTTTAGTTTCTGTGCCCAACAACTTTTCAAAAGAATGGCTGGAAAACAAATACAACAAGCTTATTTTTCATATTATTCGCAGCCTAGATACCGAAATAAAAGAGGTTCGGTACACGGTTGAACGAGGACTCTTAGCTCGCCAAAAAGCGGCGCCGGAAGAAAAAACTTCCCCCCGGCAAGAAACCAACCAGCTTGAATTCCAGGAACTTAAAATTGACCGTTCCACAAACCTAAATCCAAAATATACCTTTGACAGCTTTGTCGTAGGCCCTTTTAACGAGCTTGCCCACGCGGCTTCTTTTGCCGTGGTAAAGGAACCCGGCACCATTTACAATCCTTTTTTTGTGTACGGGGGCGTAGGCCTTGGAAAAACCCACTTGCTACAGGCGGTCGGGAACCAAATAACAAAAGAGCTCCCGCGCAAAAAAATCAGGTATATTACCTCTGAGCGCTTTACCACTGGCGTGGTGTCTGCGATTCGCAACCACACCATTGACGCTTTTCGATCCCTGTACCGCGAGCTTGATATCCTTATTATTGACGATATTCAGTTTTTGGCCGGAAAAGATAAAACCCAGGAAGAGCTCTTCCATACTTTTAACGCCCTGCACGAGCACGGGAAGCAAATTATTTTTTCTTCAGACCGCCCTCCAAAATCCATCCCCGCGCTCGAAGAACGCCTTCGCTCCCGTTTTGAAGGAGGCATGATCGCCGATATCAGCAGTCCGGATTTTGAAACAAGAATGGCAATCTTGAAAAGAAAACTCCAAGAGCACAATATAGAACTCGATAACGAGGTCTGCGATTATGTGGTAAGCCATATTCAAAGAAATATTCGGGAGCTCGAAGGAGCTCTTAATCGGCTGTTCGCTTTTTATAGGCTCAACCATAAAACTCCCTCTATACAAGAGTCCCGCTCTCTGCTCCGGACTGTTATCCAAAACCCAAGTAAGCAGGTAAGCTCGAAAAAAATCATACAAATAGTGGCCGAGTTTTACGATTTGAAAGAAAAAGAAATTTTGGCCCTTTCTCGCAAAAAAGAGGTAGTCAGGCCGCGCCAAATTGCAATGTACCTTTTGCGGGAAGAGCTTAAGGCTTCGTACCCTTTAATTGGGCAAAAATTTGGGGGGAAAGACCACACAACCGCAATTTACGCCTGCGAAAAAATAGGAAAAGAAGCCCAGGAATCTGAAGTTTTAACAGACGAACTAAGTTTAATAAAGCAGAGGATTTACGGTGGATAGAACGGGGAAAACAAAAAGGCTTTTTTATTGTATCTCCCCGGGCGTTTGTTTTCCCCAGCCGCATCCACAGCTTTCCCAGAAACAATATTGAGCTTATTTAATAGGGCGCAAAAACTTATACACAAGCACAATAATAACAATAAGAAAATAAACTAGTTATTATATTTATTATGCAAGCCGTTGTTATGAGAGAACACTTAAAAGAAGGATTGGGGATTGTTGAGCGCGCCGTGGGGCGAAATCCCTCCTTGGCGATTTTGCAAAACGTTTTAGCCGTGGCGGAAGAAAATAAAATAAAACTGGCGGCAACCGACTTGCAAATAGGGGTTATGTGCGAGTTTCTTGCGAATACAACACAAAAGGGCGGCGTGGTGTTTGCGCCTCGTTTTATGTCTCCGCTTTTAAGCGCCATCGGCGAGCAGCACATCTCTCTCCAAGGAAGAGAAGGGGGGTTAGAGGTCACGGCCGGTGGTTTTCATACTACCCTACGCACAGCAAACGCCGACGAGTTTCCCATTATCCCTACCCCCAAAGAGGCAGACTTGTTTGTTGAAATTCAGGCAAGCGCGCTTTGTAAGGGGTTAAGCCAAGTGGTGGGCATGGTGGGACAAAGCCAGGCGCGGCCGGAAATAGGAGGAATTTTTTTTGTCTTTGAAAAGGAGCTGCTTCGCGTTGTGGCGACCGACAGTTTTCGTCTTGCCGAGAAAAAGATCGTGTTTGAAAAACCAAACGAGAAAGAACAAAGTTTTATACTTCCCCAGCGTACCGCAAAAGAGCTCCTTTCTATTTTTTCAGAACGACAGGGAGTGATAAAGGTGTATATATCCCCCTCTCAAGCGGCGTTTGACTACGCAAACCAGGAAGAAGCGCTGCCCCTGCGCATCCAGGTTGTTTCCCGCCTTATTGACGGGGAGTATCCCGATTACCAAAACGTCATCCCAAAAGACCACAAAACAAAAGTAGTACTTGTAAAAGACGAGTTCATTGCGCACGTAAAAGCGGCAAGCGTGTTCGCGGGGAAAACTTCAGAACTCGCGTTGGTTGTGGATGCTTTGAAAAAGACCGTCTCCTGTAACTCCAAAAGTGTAGAAGCGGGAGAAAACCACTCTTCGCTTGAGGCAGAGGTTACCGGACAAAACGTTGCCGTTGCCTTTAATTGGAGGTTTTTACTGGAGGGACTTTTACAAATGAAAGATTCCCGGTGTGAGCTTATGCTCAATGGGGAAGACGGCCCCGCGCTGCTCCGTCCGGGAGGACAGCAAGGATATGTGTATGTAATTATGCCCATTAAAGCCTAGCGGCAGAAAGCGGGTGCGCGGCAAGATAAGGAAGCGCCTGCGCCATAAAAGTGTTCCACAAAGGAGAGGCGAGAGCGGCGCCCGGTTGCCTGTTGGCCGGAGTGCCGTCGTTGTTCCCGGCCCACACCCCAACAACAATGTCTTTCGTGTACCCAATCGTCCAGGCGTCCCGATAATCCTGGGTAGTACCTGTTTTGGCGGCAACCTGGTATCCTTCAACATACAAAGCGGATCGAGGGCCAAACAAAGGAGTTCGGGCTTCGTTGTCAGAAAGAATACTGGTAATTTCTTTGGCCACGGCAGGGTTCATAACTTGAATGCCGGTATGCCGGTTTTTTTCCAACATGTTTCCGTTAACGTCTTGCACCTCGAGAATCGTCAACGGGGGCACTTTTTTGCCTTCTGTGGCGAATACTCCATACGCTGAAACAATATCCAAAGGACGGACTTCGGCCCCTCCCAACACGAGAGCAGGGCCGTAGAAAGAGGGTTCTCGCAAGGTGTTCATGCCAAGTTTTTTCGCGAATTCCACGCTTTCTTGAATGCCGGCCATGTCAACCAAAACCTTTACCGCAGGAACGTTAATGGACTGGGCAAGGGCGTCTCGGAGCGTTACTTCGCCGCGAAACGTATTGTCGTAGTTTTGAGGAATGTATTCTTTTCCGCCCCAGACGCCAAAGTTTGTTTCTTCGTCTCGTACTACCGTTTCTCCGCCGGCGCCCTTATCGAAAGCAACCGCGTATACAAAGGGCTTAAACGCAGAACCCGGCTGGCGTCCCGTAGAATAGGTAGTAACATTGAGTTTTGGATCTAGGAAACAATTTTTCCCTTCGTCACACCCCGCGGGATACGGGTCTCCATTCCAATCCGCAGATCCTACCATAGCTAAAATTTCCCCGGTTTTCGGGTCTAAAGCCACGAGAGCTGCGTTGTGCGCGGTCCAGATAGCGTTCCTTTGCGCGGTTTCTTTTGTCGCTTTTTCCGCAATTTGCTGGAGTTCCCAGTCAAGAGACGTGGTAACGCGAAGTCCGTTTTCTCTTACGAAATCTTCTCCATACTTTTGCACAAGAAAATCAAGAACATACAAGGAAAAATGAGGGGCCCGGATACTTGAAGCCACGTCTTGGAACGCCAACTTTTCTTGCTTAGCTTCGTCTGCTTGTTCTTGCGAAAGAAAACCTTCCTGAACCATGCGAGAAAGCACATAGTCTTTTCGGGCGAGCAGCGCTTCTTTATTTGGCCCGTTTGGGGAGTAGTAGGTGGGAGCTTGAATCATGGCAACCAAGGCCGCGGATTCCGCGACACTTAGTTCGTTTGGTTTCTTTTGAAAGTATAAGTCGCTTGCCGCCGCAATGCCGTACGCGGTAGAACCAAACGGAATTTGGTTAAGGTAAAAACC
This sequence comes from Minisyncoccota bacterium, assembly GCA_036397395.1. Taxonomy (GTDB): domain Bacteria; phylum Patescibacteriota; class Minisyncoccia; order Minisyncoccales; family UBA10102; genus DASRUP01. The sequence goes on along the minus strand of DASWIZ010000018.1, from coordinate 6,416 downwards.
CAAAATGTCGTTTTTTGAATACCGGCGCTCAAGCTCCAGGGTCAAAATAAGTTCGCGGACTTTTCTTGAAACGGTTTTTTCCCGGGTAAGAAAAGAGTTTCGTGCCAGCTGCTGGGTAATGGTGGAGCCTCCGGGACGAATAACCGAAGACTTGCGCAACCCCAGGTTTACTAAAACCGCGCGCGCGGTTCCCTTTATGCTTAATCCAAAATGGCCGTAGAATCCGGCGTCTTCCGTGGCGATAAGGGCTTGTTGAAGGTGTTCTGGAATATCGGAAAGAGGGATAATCTCTCTTTTTTCGTCGCCAAACACCTCATAAAGAAGCACGTTTCCGGTGCGGTCATAAATCTTCGTTGGTTGAGCTAAAGAAACTTCCGAAATTTTCTCGGGCCGGGGAAGGTCTTTGGCGTAGTACGCGAATATTGCAAAAGCGGTTGCGGGAAGTAAAAGGACGCCCAAAAGCGCAATTTGAACAACAAACTTTAAGGATTTTTTTGGCCTCCCTTCTTTGGTATATGTCTTCTTTGTGTAATGGTTTTTTGACATGATTTACTCTTGTATGTATAACATTCTTTCGTCTACTTTTCAATCCAGGGCTGGTTCTTAAGGAAAGAAAAAGGTATACTGGCTATATTACATATGACGATATCTGACGTATTGCAGAGAAACGTGGAGGAGGTGCTTCCCAGTAAAAAGGGCTTGGAGCAGCTTGCCAAGGGAAGGAAGATCCGCTTATATTTGGGCGTAGATCCCACGTCCCCCTATATGCATCTGGGGCATGCCGTTGTCTTGCGCAAGCTGCGAGAGTTCCAGGAGCTTGGGCACGAGGTTGTTTTGTTGTTCGGCACCTTTACAGCCCAAATTGGAGACCCCTCCGGGAGAGATAAGGCCAGAGAGCCCCTTTCTGAAAAAGAAATCAAGAGAAACATGGCAACGTATAAAAAACAAGCCGGGAAAATCCTTGACCTTGCAAGAATAACAATACAAAGAAACGGCGACTGGCTTTCAAGGCTAAAGCCCCGGGACTTTCTCAAGATATCGTCCTTTTTTACCGCGGCCCAGCTTTTAGAGCGAGATATGTTCCAGAATAGAATAAAAAAGGGCGGAGAGGTTTGGATGAACGAACTCCTGTACCCGCTTATGCAGGGGTATGACTCTGTGGCAATGGATGTAGATCTGGAGGTTGGGGGGACCGACCAAACCTTTAATATGCTTGTGGGGAGACGGCTGCAAAAAGCATACCGTAACAAAGAAAAGTTTGTGCTTACCGTGCCGCTGCTTTTGGGGCTTGACGGAAGAAAAATGAGCAAGAGTTACGGCAACACGGTGAATATTCTCGATGTTCCCCAGGATATGTACGGGAAGATAATGAGCATGAAGGATGAGCTTATTCCCCACTATTTTGAGTTCTGTGCGGATGTTTCTCCAAAAGAGGCAGAGGGTCTTGCTCCCCGGGACGCAAAGGCGAAGCTCGCAAAACAGATTGTGGCCATGTATCACGGGGAAAAAGCGGCAGAAAAGGCGCAACAAGAGTTTGAGCGGGTGTTCCGGAAAAAACAAGCGCCGTCTACGATAAAAAGCGCGGAGGTTTCGGGAAAGAGCGTAAAGTTGAGTGACTTGTTGGTGCAGGTGGGGCTGGCAGACTCAAAATCAGAGGCACGGCGCCTGGTCCTTCAGAAAGGGGTGAAGGTCGAGGAGATCGTACAAGAAGATCCTGAAAGGGTGATACGGGTAAAAAAAGGAATGGTTGTCCAGAAAGGGAAAAGGGAGTTTAGGAAAATCAAATAAACGAAAACACCCCCCGTATGGGGGTGTTCTCTTGTTGCCGCGAGATTACACATCTTCGCTTGGCTTTTCGACCTCCTCGTCGTCACCAAGGCGACTTTCTGGTTCGCTCACCGGCATTTCTTCTTGGCCTCCTTCCGCCCCGCCTTCTTGTGGTGTTTCTGGGGTCATGGGCTCATCTTCAAGAGTGAATACGGTTTCAATCATAGTAAGTGAATTTTCAGCTTATTATTCAGGAAAGCGAGTGGCCTTGCCACTCCCCAACGTTCTGTGCCGACCTTTCTCTGAATCTGTTCCCCATTGTACGCTTTAAGAAAACGGGTGTCAAGCCTTGTGCGGAGAGAGCTGGTGGTTTCTTAAGGATAGGGCGCAGGTTATGGCCAAAGCAAGTCCATCCGCCGCATCGTCTGGTTTTGGAGTTTCTGAAAGGCTTAATAATTCCTGGACCATTGCCTGCACCTGTTTTTTCTCTGCCCTTCCGTATCCGGTAATGGTCATTTTAACCTGAAGCGGGGAAAATTCGTATAATGGTACCTTTTTTTTAAACCCAGTTAGCAGGATTACTCCTCGCGCTTCGCTTACGGGCATAACGGTTTTAAGGTTTTTAAAGAAAAACAAGGTTTCTACCGCCATGGCGTCTGGCCGGCTATCTTGTAGAACAAGAGACAGTTGTTTTTCTAAAGAGAATAAGCGTTCCCCTTTTTGCTCGCCGCGGTCTGTGGTAATGCATCCATGACCAATATGGGTAATTTGGAAAGCGGGTTTTTTGGTGACGCGGATAAGCCCATACCCGGTACGTTCAGTTCCTGGGTCGACGCCAAGGATGGTCATATATTGGCGTACATGTCTTGAACGTCGTCTTGGTCGTCTAACGCCGCAAAAAGCTTTTCTGCGGCCTGCGCGTCTTTCTCTGACGGGTTGACGCGCTCTTTGGGCACCCAGTCTATAGAGGCAGTCACGTGTACATTTTTTTCTTCAAGCCTCGCCTTTAAAGAGTTTAAAGCGGAAGGGTCTGTGTAAATATCCAAAGTGTGGTCGCGCCAGAAAAGGTCTTCCGCCCCAGCCTCAATGGCAAAAAGCTCAAGATCTTTAGGGGCGTTTTCAACGGTTGTTACCCCTTTTCTTTCAAAAAGCCACCGCACAGCCCCGCCCTCCACCATTTTCCCCTGGTTTTTTTGCAGGATTTGTTTTACCTGCCCAAGCGTGCGGTTTTTATTGTCGGTAATAGCGGTAACTAAGATCGCGACTCCGCCGGGGCCGTATGCTTCAAAAAGTACTTCCTCAAGCCTTCCCGCGTCTTCCCCTGTAGCCTTTTTTAAGGCACGCTCAATATTATCGGCGGGCATGTTTGCGGATTTTGCTTTCTCGATAACGGTACGCAGCCTTGGGTTAGCCTGCAGGTCTGTCCCCCCTTCCTTGGCGGCCACGGTAAGTTCTTTTGCCAATTTGGAAAACATCTGACTCCGCTTGGCGTCAGCCAATCCCTTTTTATGCATTACTGTGCGAAAATGCGAGTGTCCTGACATAATAAAAGGTGGTTATAATAATTCTCGTTGGTTATAGGGAAGACCCAGGTGTTTGTAGGTTAACGGAGTGGCAACCCTTCCTCTGGAAGTTCGCTCAATTAAACCCAACTGCAGGAGGTAGGGTTCGTATATGTCCAAAATAGTGTCTTCTTCTTCCGCTAGGGAGGCCGCAAGAGACTGGATTCCCACCGGCTTTCCGGTAAAGGTAATAGCAAGGGTTTCTAAAATTTTGCGGTCTGCGGGCTCTAGTCCCATTTCGTCGATTTCTAAAAAAGCGAGCGCTTTTTGCGCGCAAGGCAAATCTATGGCGCTCGACCCTTCTATGGTCGCAAAATCCCGCACTCTTTTCAAGATGCGATTTGCGATTCTTGGAGTGTGCCGGGAACGGGACGCTATAAGAGAAAGCGCGTCTTGACTTATGGAAAGTCCAAAAATGCGCGAGGAGCGAAGAAGAATTTTTTCAATGTCTTCTTGCGCGTAAAAGGGAAGCTGGAAAATTGCTCCAAAGCGGTTTCGAAAAGGAGCCGGAAGAAGCGCGACTCGGGTGGTCGCGGCTATTAAAGTGAATCGGGGAAGTTCCAAATCCATGGTTCTGGCCATGGCTCCTTTTCCCATTACCAAATGCAAAGTAAAGTCTTCCAAGGCAGAGTAAAGCATTTCCATGACCGTTTTTTGAAGTCTGTGACATTCGTCAAGAAACAGGATTTCCCCTTCCTGAAGGTTGGCAAGGAGCGAGGCTAAATCTCCGGTTCTCTCGAGAGTTGGGGCGGTGCACGTTTGGATGGAAGTTGCCATTTCGTGGGCAACAACACGAGCTAATGTTGTTTTTCCCAATCCCGAATTTCCGTAAAACAGCATGTGTTCTAATGGTTCACCCCTTGTTTTTGCAGCATCAATAATAATCCGAAGATTGCTTTTGAGCTTTTCCTGGCCTAAGTATTCTTGCCACGTTTGAGGACGTAAGCTGGCCTCGACAGGTTCTTCTTTTGAGGGGGGGGAGGGGTTCTTGACAAACATTTTGCAATAGTTTATAATAGATGATACTAGGACATAGGACAGTATTAGGACATAAAAGTCCTATCTATCATAGCCCCTCAAAGCTGGGGACCTGGAATTATTTTTTGCAGGGTAGCTCGGGTCGTGCTGAACTATACCTCTAAATAACTCTACATTTGCGTTCCGAACACCAAATGGTCCCCAGCTTTGCTGGGCTATTGTTATTCTCCGGTAATGCGTTCCACTTCTTGTAATGTTGTAATCTGCCGCAACACCTTTAATAAGCCGTCTTGGTACATTGTGGTCATGCCTTTTTGAATGGCGAACTGCCGAAGCGCCGACGTGGAAGGTCTTGTAAGGATAAACTCTTCAAAGGCAGAATCCACAAAAATAACCTCAAAAATTCCTGTGCGCCCTTTGTATCCGGTATTATTGCAAACGGGGCATCCTTTTGCTTTTTTTAATTGGAACGACGGAGGTATTTTTGTTTCTATATTTTGCGTTACATCCTTTAACCCTTTCTTTATTTTCGCAATGTCTTTTGGGGTTGCTTTTTCAGAAACACTGCATTGGGCGCAGAGTTTTCGCACAAGGCGTTGCCCTACAATCAGGTTTGTGGCCGCCCCAATGTTCAGGGACTTTGCTTTTAAACTTCGCAGCCTGGAGACTGTTCCCGGAGCGTCGTTTGTGTGAAGCGTGGAAAACACTAAATGACCCGTAAGAGCTGCCTGCAAGGCAATTTGCGCGGTTGTTTGGTCTCGAATTTCTCCTACCAAAATAACGTCGGGGTCTTGGCGGACAATCGCTTGAAGCCCGGAAGCGAAATCATACCCCTTTTCCGGGTTTACTTGGGTTTGCGAAATCCCTTCTAAGTGGTATTCTATGGGGTCTTCAATGGTAACAATTTTAATTTCGGGTCGCTCTATCTCTTTTAAAAAGGCGTAGAGCGTTGTTGTTTTTCCTGATCCGGTGGGTCCGGTTGCCAAAATCATTCCATTGGGTTTTTTCAGCTCTTGGTGGACGCGGTCAAGTATGGTTTTTCGCAAGCCGAGTTCCGGCAGCAAGATTAGGTTTTTGGGGTTCAATACCCGAAGAACAAAAGCTTCTCCGTACTCTGCGGGAAGGGTAGAAACTCTTGCTTCCACGGTATCTGCCCCAAGCTTAAAAGAAAACCTGCCGTCTTGGGGCTTGTCTGCAATATTGAGTTTTGTGCCGGAAACAAGTTTAAGTCTTGAAAGAAGAGAATCATATAAAGAGCGCGGAAATTGGGTAACTTCGTGGAGAAGCCCGTCAATACGAAGGCGGAGCTGGATTCCTTGTTCTTTCGGCTCGATGTGAATATCAGAAGCGTCGAGCAATAGGGCAGATACCAAAAGAACTTGTATAATTTCCGTAACGCCGCTTTGCTGGGCCTGGTCAAGGCGCGCTCCAAGTTGCTCAATGGTTTGAACTTGCGTCTTGAGAGAGTCAACGAACTGGGCGCTTATGCGGACCTGGCCGGTAATGTGAGTTTGTTGGGTTTGCGGAGCGGTAGGCATGGTTTAATGTATGAAAAGCTGCTGGTAGATAGTGTTTTTTTGGTGTAAGGGCGCTTCCCAAAGGCACCAGTTCCCTTTTTGAAGACTGCCCGGCAGCTTTGCGGCTTGTTCTTGAAGGTTGGGGCGAGTTGTCCAGCAGAGCGCCTGGAACAAAGCAGGAGATTTTTCAAACCAAAACAAAAAAGAGGAGTGGTCGCCAAATTGTGAGCGGAGAAATTCCACAACCTTGCCAACGTGCTTGGGTTCCGTCAGGGCCGCCCGGAGGTCTCCTTTGGTAAATGTGGCAGAGCATACGTCGTTTCCCGCGTTTTCCTCAAGTTTAAACAAGGCAACTCCAAGAAACCGAAGCGCGGGATCCTCGCTGTTCAGCAAAAGCTCAAGAATGTAGTGATAGACTGCTTCATGGTTGTATTGAGTCTTGTTGTCGCCTACAATAATGGTAAGATCGGCCTGTGGCCCAACTTCAAGAGATACGTTTTCTGCGGAAATGTTGCCTTGTTGCAAGGTAAAGTGAAGTTTTAAATCTGTCTGGTCTTTTTCGTAAGTAACCCGGGCAATTCTAGGCGCTAGT
>DASWIZ010000017.1:0-8666 GCA_036397395.1 Minisyncoccota bacterium | reverse complement strand
GTTTTATACACTAATCTTTAATAAGTGTCTAGGGAAACGTTGAAACACTCTTGCGTTATTTGGCGGGGCAGAGTACGATGGAAGCGTAACAAGTAAGTGTGATAAGCGTTTTAACAATATGATGAAAACATATATTTTAATAGGCATAGCCGTTGTGCTGGTGGCGGGAGCCGCGTACGGCATATATTACTTAACCCAAACCCAGTCAGGGCCGGAAACAACGCAAAACCAAACCGGAACGCCAACCCCGCAACCTCCGGCTCCCTCTCCGGCTCCAACGCCCCAAAACGAACCCGAAACAGTTATTGGAAAATCGGTGCAGGGCAGTGACATTACCGCCTACCACTATGGCGAAGGCGAAAAGGAGCTGTTGTTTATGGGCGGCATTCACGGCGGGTACGAATGGAACACCGTGCTGGTTGCCTATGAGTTAATGGATTATTTGCAGGCAAACCCAAATGCTATTCCCCAGGGCGTAACCGTAACCGTTATTCCCGTATTAAACCCGGACGGTTTGCAAAAGGTGGTGGGAAGCGCGGGCCGCTTTACGGCGTCCAGCGTCCCTTCTTTACAGGAGGCAACAGTGCCGGGCAGGTTTAACGCGAACGAGGTGGATTTGAACCGCAACTTTGACTGCGACTGGCAGTCGGTTGGCATGTGGCAAAGCCGGGAAGTGGACGGCGGGACCGGCGCGTTTTCTGAACCGGAAAGCCGCGCGTTTCGGGACTATGTAAACGCGGCAAAACCAGCCGCGGTCGTGGTGTGGTATTCAGCTGCCGGAGGCGTGTTCGCTTCCAACTGCCACAACGGCGTACTGCCTGAAACCAACACCATAACCAACGTGTTTGCCCAGGCTTCCGGGTATCCCGCATACAAAGAATTTAATTTCTACGAAATTACCGGGGACGCGGTAAACTGGCTGGCAAAAAACAATATTCCCGCCATTAGCGTGCTGCTTTCCAACCACACGGATACGGAATGGAGCAAGAACCAGGCGGGCATTACGGCTTTGCTCGACTATTACGCCGAGTAAGAACATCTATCATATGAACAAGCGTATACTCCTTATTGCTGTTTTGGGCGCCGGCCTTGTCTTGGCTGGCGCCCTTGGTTTTTTTGTATTGCGCCAGGAACCAGAGCCGGCTTCTGTTGTTGAACAGCCAGAATCCGGGCCCAAGCGCGAAGTAATTGGTTCTTCGGTGCAGGGGCGCGACATTGAAGCCTATGCGTACGGAAATGGAGGCACGCATGTTGCCTTTGTGGGCGGCATTCACGGCGGATACGAATGGAACAGTGTGCTGTTGGCGTATGAATTTATGGATTACCTGCAAGAAAATCCAAACGCAGTCCCAAACAACATAACAGTAAGCGTAATTCCAAACGCCAACCCCGACGCGGTCTTTATAATAATCGGCCGGGAGGGCAGGTTCGAGCTGTCTAATGTTCCAAGCGGGGACAAGAGCGCGGCCCGTTTTAACGCGAACAATGTAGACCTAAACCGAAACTTTGACTGCAAATGGCAGCCTCAAAGCACGTGGCGCGGAGCCGTAGTAAGCGCGGGCACAGCTCCTTTCTCTGAACCCGAAGCAAAGGCGATTCGTGATTTTGTTTTAGAGCACAGGCCAGACGCCGTGGTATTTTGGCACAGCCAGGCGAACGCGGTGTACGCTTCAGAATGCGAAAACGGCATTTTGCCAGAAACTTTAGATATTATGCGAGCGTATGCCGGGGCTGCGGGGTATCAGGCAATTAAAAAGTTTGACGCGTATGAAATAACCGGCGATGCCGAAGGCTGGCTGGCCCTACTGGGCATTCCGGCAATTACCGTGGAATTCTCAACCCACGAAACCATTGAGTGGCAGCGCAACCTGGCCGGCATCGAGGCTCTTTTGGAACACTACGCAGAGCAGTAAGAATATGGTGCGGTTGTATTACAGCAGAATAAAAGCATGGTATAAGCGGCATGAAAGGGGAATTTCGCCCATTGCGTTTGCCGCGGGTTTTGTATGGGACAATATTACGCTTCAGCGCATTGACTTGTTGTACGAAAACGTCATGTTTGCGTGGAACTTATTCGAGGCTATGGCGGTCATTGTGCTGATAAACGCCCACGAGGCGGGATACTGGCGCAACCGTTTCACCAACAAAGTTGTCCCTTTTTTGCCCGTGTTGCTGCAGTTCGCGTTTGGCGCGTTGTTAAGCGCGTTTGTGGTGTTTTACTTTCGGTCAGGTTCCATTTACGTAAGCTGGCCTTTTCTTTTGCTGCTGGTCGGATTGTTTGTGGGCAACGACTTTTTCCGGAAGCGGTACGTGAAGCTTACCTTTCAGATAAGCATTTTGTTTATCGCGCTGTTTACGTATTTTGTGTTTTTGGTGCCCATTCTTATAGGCAAATTCGGTACACTGGTGTTTGGAGCAAGCGGCCTTTTGGCGCTTTCGGCAACAGGGGGTCTGCTGTATGCTTTTTTTCGCTTTTTGCCCCAGCGGATCCAGCAAAGCAAAAAAGGCCTTATTGTTAGCATAGGCGGCATATACGCGCTGTTTCACGTATTGTATTTTGCTAATATTATTCCTCCCATTCCCTTATCGGTAAAAGACATTGGCTTGTATCATTCTCTTGAAAGGGTAGAAGCCCATATGCCAGAATATTTATACGAAGTTACGTTTGAGCCCGCTCCCTGGTACGACCCGTTTTCTAAAACAAGCTCCACATTCCATTGGCAGGAAGGGGAATCGTTGTACATGTATACAGCCATATTCGCGCCTGGCAGGATAGACACTACCATTGCCCATCGCTGGTCTTTTTTTGACACGTCTCAAGGACATTGGGTAGAATATGCTCGTATCCCGTTTTCTATCGCGGGCGGCAGGGCCCAGGGCTATCGGGGCTATACGTTTTTGCGCCAGCCCGCAGAAGGCAAATGGCGGGTAGATGTTATAACTCCCAACGGCCAGGTACTTGGCAGAAAAACGTTTCAGGTAGTAATAAACCAATCGCCCCCGCAACTGGAAACCGGATTGCGCTAACAAACATATGCGACATAAACAACACATTTTTCTTTTTTTGTTTTTCGCGGCCGCGGTTTTCCCGCCCATGGAAACAAACGCGCAAGTTTTCGGGGGAGCACCCGTTGGCGCGCTTAACCGCACTTCCAATATTCGCAGTACGCCGTATATACAGCAGGGAAACATCGCGCAAACGTTGCCCCAGGGAACGCAGGTACAGGTAGTGGTGCGGGGAAATGGGTGGAACTTAATCGCGCACGACGATAAGGTGGTAGGCTGGATAGTGTCGTGGCTGGTGGATTCCGTTGCGCCAGTGTTGGACGTTGAACCCGAAAAATCATACGGCATCGTACAACTCAACTCCAACTTGCGCGTAGGTCCCATGCAAGCAATTTTGGAGGTAATTCCAAAGGGATCTAAAGTAGACATTCTTTTGGAAGACAGCGAGTGGTACCAGGTGCGAACGCAGGCAGGAAAAACCGGCTGGATTGCCGGGTGGCTGGTACAGAAAACGCAAGAAACAGTTCCGGTTGCAACGCTTGTAAGCTCGCAACAGGTTGGCGTTGTTCCCGCAAGCATAGACACGGCCGAACTAAACATCTACTGGCTTTCTAAAGTAAACGCGTTGCGAAAAGCGCAAGGGCTGCGGGAATTAGTGGTTGCCGACAAACTTGTTGAAACGGCGGCAGCATGGGCAGATTATATGGGTGCGCAAAAACAGCTTACGCATACCAGGGTGGACGGTTCTTCCATGCACGACTGGGCAGAACGGCAAAGTATTCTTTTTGCCGAGCGCTACGCGCCAAACGGCTGGCAAACCAATTACTTTACCGAAAACATTGGCCGCCACGCCGTATACGCGACTATGCAAGAGGCAAAAGCCGGGCTCGACGCCATATTGCAGTCGTTTATTTCAGAGAACAACGGGCCGCACTACCGCACGGTGTACCACCCAGATTGGAACAGCGTGGGATCCGGCTTTTATTTCGACCCTGCGGGAAACGGCACATACCAAATGTACGCGGCGTTCCATTACGCCAGCTTATCGGAGTAGGCCCATTGACAGGGCTTTGCGCTTTTGATAGGACAGAGAAAGGAAAGTCGCTTTATAATAAAGAGTAATAGATATTCTTATGATAAAAAATATAGTTGCTTTTGTTGCTGTTGCGGGGTTCGTGGCAGCAGCTGTACCGGTTGAAGCAACGCCGCCCGAAATGGTAGTTGCTGAAGATCCGGCTGGGAAAACAGTAAGCCTGCCGGCGCATGCAGTAGAAATAGCGCCTGGCATATACTCGCTTGGGTTGGCCGTTGCGCCAGACGGCAGAGTAGTGGAAGGAATTGTTGCGTTACACCATCGAGACGGCCATTCGGGCGGACCGGGCGGCGGTGGAGGCGGTGGCGACACCCCGAGTTCTTGCTATGCCTATTTGGCAAAAGACGCCAAATGGAAAACTATTGAGCCCTGGATTGTAAATCCAGGCACAGAAGACTTGGGCAATGCTTTTGTTGTAAGCACTTTGGCAAACAGTATTGCCAGCTGGGAGGCAGCGGCAAACGCAGATATTCTGGGCTTTGGTTCCAGTACAGCCGCGGTTCTTGAAGCAGATATGAATTCTCCAGACGGAGTGAACGAAGTGTACTTTGCAGATATTGCAGAGGACGGCGTTATTGGCGTTACCATTACCTGGGGAATTTTTAGCGGCCCTCCATTCGCTCGCGAGCTGGTAGAGTGGGATATGGTATACGACGATCAAGACTTTGACTGGTCAGAAACCGGCGAGGCTGGGAAAATGGACTTTCAGAACATTGCCATGCACGAGTTAGGACATGCAATGGGCATGGGCCACCCCGATATTAGCTGTACATTAGAGACAATGCACAGGTATGCCAGTGAGGGTGAAATTATAAAGCGTGATTTGCATGAGGGCGACATTGCGGGTATAGGCAACCTTTACTAGGTTTTAAGGCAGATTAGCTAAAAAAACAAAAGCAAAGCGGGGACAAGCAAAGCGGGGACAAGCAAAGCGGGGACAGTCCCTGCTTTTGTTTACCGTGGATTGGTGTATAATAGAAGTATATGCCGCGCGGTCCACGTCAATTCGAAATAGGCAATATCTATCATGTCGTAAATCGAGGAGTAGAGAAGCGGAGAATTTTCTTAAAGAATCAGGATTACAGCCGTTTTATTTTCGGATTGGAATTTTTTAATAGCGAGGAGTCTGCGAGATTATGGGAACTGTTGGCAAAAGCGGGGACAGTCCCTGCTTTTGGGGAGCGACTGGACAACGCGCGGAGCAAAACAAAACAGCGTATTGTGGAACTTTTGGCTTTTGCGCTGATGCCCAATCACTATCATCTTATTATGCGCGAGATTATGCCAAACGGCATTTCTTCGTTTATGCGCAAAATGGGTGGATATTCAACATATTTTAACAAGCAGTATGAAAGAGTAGGTTCGTTGTTTCAGTCTCGCTATAAAGCAGTGCCAATTAAAAATGACGAGCAGCTTTATACGACATTTGTGTATGTTCACACAAATCCAGTTGAGCTGAAAGAACCTCTCTGGAAAGATTTTCAAGTTAGAGACGAGAAACGGGCACTTGCCTGGCTGGAAGAATACCGTTGGTCAAGCTATCACGATTACCTTGGCAGGCAAATGTTTCCAGAAACAACACAACGCGAGTTTTTCCTTAATTTTTATGGAGGAGAGGAAAAATGCCGAGGCGCAGTTGAGGAGTGGATTAAGTTGAAGGCGCGCAAGGCAAAACTGGGAGGAGAACTTGGACCTGAAATTATGGAGTAGCAAAAGCAGGGACTGTCCCTGCTTTTGTTTGGATTACAGAGTTTTTATTGAAGAGTTTTGCTGTTTTGGTATAATAACGCAATGCCTTGGCCTCGGAAAAAATACCAGATGGAATTTTACTTGAGCGACTTATTGCGAAAAAAGAACGGCAAGTTTTGTGTGAAACCTGGTTTCACACATTCTGGTTTGTCTCGTCTGGCGCGGGATGTTTTGGTGTTTTGTTTGGTATTCATTGTGTGCGGAACATGGGTGTTTTCCGGCTGGCCGCAGATTTGGCACAACCCGCCGTTTCCTCCAAAAGTTCAGGAAGCCCGGGCAGATACGCAAGTTACTACAGTTGAATCATGGGCTTCCGATATAAACGGGTGGTCATGGACGGGGGTATCTGGCTGCGCGGGCCCGGCTTTTACGCAGGGGTTTGACGGTACCGACGGCAATCTCGCCGGTTCCGCGTTTAGCGATATAACGAACAAAAAGAACGGGTCGTGCGAAGGGTATTTTTCAAAAACATTCACATGGGAAAGCTTAAGCATCCCCGCCGGAAACACCGTTACTCAAGTTGACGGAAAATTTGATTACAGCCATCCTACTGAAACCTCCGCCGCGGTTCAATCCATCGGACTTATGATTTATGACTCTACGAATTCCGTCAACATAACCGACCCCGATGCGGATTTGGAAACGGCGTTTGACCCGGGCGCGCCCAGCGCGTCGTGGAGCCCGCGCGACACGGATGGGGCCAAAGACATTGATTCTGACCAGCAGGCGTCTGACACAACCATAACGGTTCGCGCGTATATGTTGACTGCGACCGGAAATGAGAATAATTCTGATTCACGGAATTTAATGGACAACATTGTTTTTACCATGACTCATTCTGCGCCGGCGAATGTGTCGATTACCGTGGACGATGGAACGGTTTCGTACGGCACGCTGGCCGCCGGAGCCACGCAAGACACGTTTACCGTGAGCGGCGGCAGCGACCGGCAGGTGGTGGAAAACAACGGGGATGTTACCATACTCATCAATATCAAAGGAGCCACCACAGATTCTTGGGATCTTGCGCCAACGGGCGGAAGTTTAACCGAGGAGTTTGTGCACCGGTTCGCGTCAGACGATTCCGGCGCCGCCCTGCAGGCCCTTACGAATTCCTACACGCTTTTTGCAGAAACTGTGGCCGCCGGGGCGACCCGTGCTTTGGACTTAGAGATCGAAGTGCCCACGACCACGACCGAAACCGGCCTGCAGACCGCAGACGTAACGCTGCAGGCAGTAGAGGAGGGATAGTATGAATATCGACAGATTTTTGCTGTGGGGTGCGCGGATTGCGGTGGGGCTGATTTTGCTGGAGCCGCTGGTGATGGGGCCGTTCGGGCTTACGTTTTCTTTGTGGCCAAAAGCCCTGTTTTTCCGCGCTTTAGTCGAGATTGCGTTCATTTTTTATATCTTTTTGCTGTGGCGCAATCCGCGGGAGTATATGCCGCGGTTTTCGGTTTTGGCCTGGGCGTTAACCGCTTTTGTGGGAGCCGTGCTGTTGGCAAGCGTGTTCGGTATTCATTTTAGCCAAAGTTTTTGGGGGGACGCCTACCGGACAGAAGGATTTATTTTCTACTTCCATCTGCTCGTATTCTTTTTTATTTTGAGCGGCGTATTGTCTAAAAAAGCAGAATGGCTTTGGCTGTTTCGGGGTGTGGTGGGAGCAGGAGCAATCGCTTCCGTGCTCGGCTTGTTGCAGGCGTTTCATATTTCTCTGCCTTTTGTATATATGGTTGATCCGGGCAGGGTTTCTTCCACGCTTGCAAATCCTGTGTTTTTCGGGGGTTACCTTACCCTTTTCCTGTTTATTGGTTTGCTTCTGTTTTTGGAGGAAAAAAAGCGGGTTGTTCGATTCGCGGTCAGCGCGGCAGTTGCCTTGGGCTTGGCAGCGCTTATTCTGTCTGGCACGAGGGGAGCGTGGGTTGGTTTGGGATTAGGGCTTGCGGTGTTTTTCGGTTCTGTTCTTTTCTTTGCTGGGGCGAACAGGCGCCTCGTTTTGAAAATCGGCGTTTTTGTTCTGCTGGGGCTTGTGCTGGCGGGAATTGTGTTGGTGAGCATTCCCGCGGCGCAGGAGTGGAGGATTATTCAGCGTGCGACTCATTTTCCGATCGGAGAACTGCAGTCGCGGCTCGTAGGGTGGACCGTGGCTTTTGACGCGTTCAAAGAGCGGCCATTGTTCGGATGGGGTCCGGAGTCTTTTGTCATCTTGTTCGACAAGTTTTTTAAGCCAGAATACGTGATCGCCATAGGAGAGAATACGTTTTTTGATCGGGCGCACAACCAGCCTTTGCACTTGCTTGCGACGGTCGGGCTCGTGGGGGGGGGCGCTTACCTCTTCATTTTTTTCGCGTTTGGCTGGCTTGCGTGGAAAAACCGGGCAAGGATGAGGCATCCGTTCGCGGTTTTCGCTATCTGGGCATTTTTGGCGGGTTCGTTTACGCAAAATCTTTTCGCGTTTGACACGATATCAACATTGATTTTGTTCTTTCTGCTTGCGGCGTTCGTGCACGCGGGCAGAGAAACCCGGGCAGAGAAACCTGGTTTCACACACAGGCTTCAAACACAGCGTGGGTTTAGTTTATTTCTTTTGTTTTCCTATCTCATTTTTGCCCTCACCCTTCTGTGGCAAATAAACATTAAGCCCATGCACGCGGCCCTTCTTATTGTGCGAGGCGCAAGGGCAGAGCAGACAGACGCGTCGCGGTCGCTTGCCACGTACAAACAAGCGCTTTCGCAAAAAACGGTGTACGATACCTCTTTTCGCGTTGCCGTGGTGGACCGTCTTGTCCGGCGTTTTGATGACGAAAAGAGTCCGGAGATG
>DASWIZ010000016.1:0-18339 GCA_036397395.1 Minisyncoccota bacterium | reverse complement strand
CAAGGTATCCTTCCACGGAACGGGGCAGGGAAGTAACCAGCCCATGGAAGAGTTTCAGGTTGCGAAAGTCAAACTCGATGGAGAACCTGCCCTTGTACAGCTCCTCTTGCCATTTGGTCATGAGTTTCTTCATGGTCTTGTGTAGAATTTAGTAATCCTAATAGGCCCACGCCACTTGTCTATAGGATTGCGGCGATTTTGGAATCACTGGGGGTAGAAAGGATCTAAGGTGCCCCTCCCCCTAGCTTTAGAGGATGTGAGTCCGTCAGTCCCGCTTCTGTGTTTGCAACAAGCGAATAATAGATGCGGGACTTTTCTTTTGGAGGAATAAGTGTGGTATAAAAACTTTATGGCAAGTTACTATAGAACGCAGGGGGTGGTGCTGGCAAAAGAGGACAGGGGCGAGGCGGACCGCCTGTTTACCGTTTTTACCAAAGATTTCGGCAAGCTGCGGCTGCGTGCGGTGTCTGAAAGAAAAATTACCTCGAAACTGCGGGGCGGGCTGGAACTGTTTTATTGTTCTGAAATTGCCTTTGTGCAAGGCAGAACCTACAAAACCATTACCGACACTGTTTTATTGGAAAGTTTTCCCAAGCTTCGCGCAGATATTCAGGGTATGCGCGTAATGAACAGGGTGGCGGAAATCGCGGACGAAATTATAAAAGGGCAGGAACAAGACCAGAGAATCTGGAACTTGCTTGGAGAGACATTTTGGCTTTTGAATCGTCCGTCTTTGAATGCCGCGGAACGGAATTTGGCGGCATACTACTTTTTATGGAACCTGCTGGACATTACAGGATATGGCCCTTCGGCAAGCAACCTTGCAAAATTGGACCAGAATACGGCCTGGCTTGTGGAAATGTTTTTGCGAAAAAACGTTGCGGCCTTGCAGAGTGTGTCTCAGAAAGATATAAACGAGCGGCTTTTGAAAGAAATCTCCCAAGAATATCTTTCGAAGGTACTGCAAAACTGATATAATAATACAAGCATGAATGTGAAAATTGTGTACGCGGTTTTGTTTTTAACCGTTGCCATAGCAGCTGTGGGTTTTTGGTTTTGGCAGCAAAATCCGTTTTCTACCGGAAACGTACGGTTGGAAATTATAGCGCCAGAAGAAGTAACCATGGGAGAGGAAATTACGTATGTGGTAAAGTGGAAAAATGTTGGAGAAATAGAAGTGGGGTCTGCGGAACTGGTGTTTGAGTACCCGGAAGGCTCTCTTCCTACTGAAGACAAGAGTTTGCGCGTGAGTAAAATCGTAGACGACATAAATCCCGGGCAGGAAGAGTCGGTGCGTTTTACGGCCAGAATTTTGGGCAAAGAAAATGAACTCAAAGAGGCGAAAGCGTTTTTATCGTACACGCCCAAAAATCTTTCCGCTTCTTTTCGTTCTGAAACCAGCGCTACATCGAAAATTTCGTTTGTTCCCTTGAACTTTGAATTGGATATGCCTTCTCGCATGGAAGCCGGGCAGCGGTTTGCCATTACGCTTAATTATTTTTCCAACGTAAACTATCCGCTTTCGAATTTGCGCGTGCAAATGGAGTATCCCGACGGATTCGAATTTGAAAGCGCCATTCCCTCGCCCCTTGGGGATAACGAGTGGGACGTGGGCGTGTTAAACCGCGCGAGCGGAGACCGCATTACCGTACAAGGCGCGCTTCGAGGCGGCGTGGAAGAAACAAAATTGTTTAAAGCAACGCTTGGAACCTATAACGAGGGAAAACTTACCGTGCTGGCGGAAGTAACAAAAGCCGTGCAAATTACCAAGCCCCAATTGTTTATTACCCAAACCGTAAATGCGTCTCCCCAGTACGCGGCTTCCGTGGGCGATACGTTGCATTATGAAATTTTTTTTAAAAATCCAAGCGACCGCATTCTGGAAAACTTGTTTTTAATTGTTACGTTAGACGGCCGCGGGTTTGACCTGGACAGCGTAAAAGTAGACAAAGGCCGGTTTCAAAAAGGCGACAACTCTGTTGTGTGGGAGGCAAAAGACAACCCCAAACTTCGGTTTTTGGGAAGGGGCGAGGAAGGAAAAGTGGAGTTTTGGATAAACGTAAAAGGCGAAATTGAAACCTTTAGTCCCCAAGACAAAGATTTACTACTGAAAGACAGAGTTTTGCTTTCCGACGCAACGGAAGAATTTTCCTTGAAAGTCAAAAGTGATTTGGAAGTGGCCCAGGTGGGATTTTTCCAGGATGAAGTGTTTGGAAACCAGGGAACGCAGCCCCCGCAGGTGGGACAACGGAACACCTATACCATTACGTGGCAGGCGACAAACAGGTATGCTGACGCGCAAAACGCGAAAGTAAAGGCAATTCTTCCTCCGGGTGTGGAACTAACCGGAGAAATTTTCCCGGAAGACGCTTCCCTTACGTACGATTCAGGTTCCAGGGAAGTGGTGTGGGAAATTGGCGATATGGCTGCGGGAACAGGTGTGTTTTCGGAGCTGCCGGCGGCTTCCGTGGCGTTTCAAATTGCTTTTACCCCAACTTCTGTTCACCGCGGCAAGGTCGCTGAACTTATAGGCCAGGCGCACATTACCGGCGAGGATGTATTTGTTGACCAACTTGTTTCCGGCACAGACGACGCCATAGACACCACCCTTCCCGACGACGACTCGGTTTCCGAACAAGACGGCGTAGTGGAATAGGGAGTTCCCGCCAAAAGGCGGGGCTTTTCTTTTGGGTTCAAATGTGGTTAGAATAGGCGTATGGATGAACAGATGAAGAAAATAATGTCCCTGGCCAAGCGGCGGGGGTTTGTGTTCCAGTCCTCGGAAATCTACGGGGGAGTGGAAGCCTTGTGGGATTTTGGGCCTTTGGGAGCTGCAATGAAGCAGAACTTGAAGCGTGCGTGGATGCGGCGTTTTGTCCAGCAAATGGACAACGTGGTGGCTTTGGACAGCACTATTTTAATGCATCCTGACGTATGGAAAGCGTCGGGGCATATTGAAAACTTCACCGATCTTTTAATAGAATGCAAAAACTGCAACAGCAGGTTTCGGGCAGACCACATGATAGACGGCCGGTTTGTGGGCCAGGGCGAGGCAAAAGAACCGAACCAGTGCCCCGAATGCGGCGACCGCGACTTTACTGCGGCAAAAAACTTTAACCTAATGTTTAAAACATTTTTGGGCGCGGTGGAAGACTCTGCTCACGCAACGTATCTACGCCCGGAAACCGCGCAGGGAATGTTCGTGGACTTCAAGCTTGTGCAAGAAAGTATGCGCCAAAAAATTCCCTTTGGAATCGCGCAAATCGGCAAATCGTTTCGCAACGAAATTACCACGGGAAACTTTTTCTTTCGATCGCGCGAGTTTGAAATCGCGGAGATTGAGTTTTTTGTAAAGCCAGGAGAAGACGACAAGTGGTTTGATTTCTGGCTCAATGCCTGGGAAAAGTTTTACTTGGATTTGGGAATCAAAAAAGAAAATCTGCGGCGATACGAACATCCCAAAGAAAGCCTGGCGCATTACTCCAAGCGCACGGTGGATATAGAGTACAAGTTTCCGTTTGGATGGGGCGAGTTGGCAGGAATCGCAAACCGTACTGATTTTGATTTGAAACAACACGCAAAAGCATCGGGTAAAGAGCTGGTGTATCAAGACGCAGAAACAAAAGAAAAATATGTTCCCTATGTAATCGAGCCAACCATGGGAATTGAGCGGGCCATGCTTGCCTTGCTTTTGGACGCGTATGAAGAAGTAGAGGGCGCCAGAACAAAAACTACCGAGGCTACGAAAGAAAGTGAGGTGGTGCTTAAACTTTCCAAGCACATAGCACCTGTGCAGGTTGCCGTGTTTCCCTTAATGAAAAACAAACCCGAGCTTGCGGCAAAAGCAACAGAAGTGTTTGAAACGCTGCAAAAAGATTTTGCGTGCCAGTACGATGAAGTGGGAGCCATTGGCAGGCGTTATCGCAGGCAAGATGAAATCGGCACACCCTATTGCGTAACCATAGACTTTGATTCTTTGGAAAACAACGACGTCACCCTCCGCGACCGCGACACCATGGAACAAATCCGCGTAAAAATCTCCAACCTCCCCCACGAAGTTAAGAAAGGGCTAGATAGTCGATTGTTTAGGGAGAAATATGAAAGATAGCGAAAAACTGTTGACCATCGAGCAAGTATCTGATATCTCTGGAGTGAGAATCTCTAGGCTTTCCTCGTATGTTAGATCTGGAATTCTTCAATACGAAGAGCAGGAAAAGGAAGGGGTGAGACGTTATTACGATAAAGAGAAAACGCTAAAGCGCTTGAAAGAAATTAAGGAGGTAGAGAAAGAAGGATTTACGAAAAAGGAGATGATGGATTTGTTTTGCGGAATCCATATCAATTGGGACAGTGAGCGGGAGCAATATAGGTAAGTTTTACAACGTAAAGGGCTTTTATTTTTCCGTGAAAAGTGGTATAGTTTAATATATGGCAACAAAGGCAAAAACCCCCGTATTTTTTATAGCAACAAAAACCAAGCAACAGCCGGTTGTAGTGAACTTCTACACCAAAAAAGGAGACCCGGTTGCTTTTAATGCGGTCAAAAAAGTCAAAACAAAAGAAGGAGTGCAGTTTTATGCTGATTCCCAAAAGACCAAGAAGCGATAATGACAAAGAAGATAAAAATAACTTCTATAGATTTTGACTTCGGCGTTGGTGATATTATTCCTTCTACTCAAGAAGCATATCATTACGGAGAGTTTGAAGGAACCGTGAGAAAGACCGAAAAAGAATCTTTGGTTGCGTTTAAGAGTACAGTCGGCAGCGATCTCGATAAGCGATTAGTGAGTAACGAGCAATTCCCTAGCGATGGGGAAGTTTTTGTTTTTATTCTTCAGTACTTCTCTGTTGAAAGCGAGTATCGACGTCGTGATATCGATAACATGGCTAAAACGATCCTCGATGTGCTGAAGAGTAGATTTTACCGAGATGATAGTCAAGTGAAAACATTGCTTGTGGGAAAGAGGATGGAACGACGCGTACCCCAGAATTTTGCGTATATTGCCTTGAAAAAACTAAATGCAACTCAAGATGTAGATGCGCTAAAGATTTCTGGTTTGGAGCGGTCGATAACGATGTTCCAGGAACTAAAGAGTAAGAAAGTGCTTTGATTTCTTTATGATGAAAAAAACGATGCTGAAAAATGCCCCAGTACGACTTGGATAAAATTAAGTTCGCGACCGACGCGCCGACCTTCGAGAAGGCGGTGGAGTTGTATGAAAGCGGAAAGGTGACGCGCTTTGAGGAAGGAATCGGCGGATATTCGGCCGTGGTGCTCGGCACAAAGCCCTATCGGATTTCGGTGGACGCGCGCCGCTATGACTATGGTCACTGCGAATGTTATCTTGGCCAAAACGATACGCTTTGCAAACACATGGTGGGCGTGGCGATTCGGGCCGTTACCGGCGGCCAGCCGTTAAGCGATGACGACAAAAAGCTCGTGAGTAGTCCCGTGTGCAGCGGCCGCGCGGGAGAATTGTCCCAAGAAGAACTGGGCGAAACGAAAAAAGCCATTACTGCCGCTATGCGTTACATCAAGCCGTATAGCGGCCCGTCCCGCGTCTGGTTCGCGTACCAGAATTCACTGCAGGAGGGGTGCAACCGGCTGGCGAAAGCGGTATCCGAATTGCCGGTAGGCGAGCAGACGGCGCGGCTACTAGTGGATATGCTTTTGCGGCTCGATAAGAAACTATGCACAGGCGGCGTTGACGATTCTGACGGCACCGTCGGCGGCTTTATTGAAGAAACAGCGCAGGTGCTGGAAGAATACGTAAAGATTGACGCTGCCTGCGTAAAAGCATTTCACGCTTTAGTAGGCAAAGAGACCTGTTTTGGCTGGGAAGAACCCCTGGTGAAATTGCTTGATGAGGGATGAAACCGGTACGCAGGGCTTTTATTTCTCCTCGAAAAGTGGTATAGTTTTGGTATATGGCGCAGAAAAGAGAATTTAAGGTTATTATTGAGCAGGACGAAGACGGATATTTCGTGGCTTCGGTTCCGGCTTTGCCCGGGTGCCACACGCAGGCCAAGACGCTTTCTGAACTCCGAAAGAGGTTGCGGGAGGCAATTTCGCTTTGCCTGGAAGTAGCAAAAACTGATGCTCAATATCGCAAACAAATAAGGGAGTTTTCCTATGAGCCTACTTTTGTAGGACTTGAGAGTATTCAGGTATGAGCGATCGTCTTCCTTCTTTGAAAGCTCGCGACGTAGAAAAGGCGCTTTTACAAATGGGGTTCTACCCCGTGCGACAAAAAGGGTCGCACGTATTTTTTAAACACGAGGATGGAAGGACAACACTTGTGCCGAGACATGGGGGAGAAGAGATTGGAAGAGGTTTGGTACGCCAAATTCTTCGCGAGATTCAACTGACTCCCGAAGAATTTTCAAAGTATTTATAGTGCGCAACCGCGACACCATGGAGCAAGAACGCGTCAAAATTCCCGACCTTATCCACGAACTCCAAACCCGCTTTGGAGAAGAAGAAGAATGTTTGACCGGGTCGATTGGCGGGTGTATAATTGGAATATATGGCAATAGACTGGACGAAAAATTTCGAGAAATATAAGGGGTTATGGGTGGCTATGAAGAGAGATCAGGTTACGGTGGTGGCCAGCGGCAAAAGCGCCAAGGAAGTACTCCAAGAAGCTCGCAAAAAAGGGCTTGCGCGGCCTACTCTTTTTAAGGTGCCCAGCCAAATTCTTCCTTACATTGGTGGTTTCCGTAAGGATTAAGCCGCATGAAATTTTCCTATTTTAAGTTTCCGCTTGCTACCCCATCTGACTTCTTTGGCCACTCCATACTTAAGCCAATCATTCCTATTGGTTTGACGGTTGGAGGAGAGTCTTTTGACTATGCCGCGCTCATTGATTCGGGCGCGGATTTTTGTATTTTTGAAGCCGGTATTGGCGAAGCCCTGGAGGTAGATGTGGTAAGCGGGAGAAAGATAGTCTTTAGCGGTATTCAGGAAGCAGGTGGAGCACAGGCGTATCTGCACGAAGTAACAATTGTTGTAGGTGGCTGGGAATATAAAACGACAGTCGGCTTCTCGTATGATATCGGCGGCGATGGGTATGGAATACTGGGCCAAAAAGGATTTTTTGATATGTTCGCGGTAAAGTTCGATTATCTCAAAGAAGAGATTGAGTTGAAGGAGAAAAAAGCATGATTAAAACAATGATGTCGTCTTTCGGCACCGCGACACCATGGAAAGTGCGAGTTTACAATTGAGTTTACAATTGTATCTAGCTACTTGACAATTAAATATGTCAGGGTTATCCTTATTGTATGGATATACGAGGTAAAATAAAGGAGTTTTTGAAAGCTAAAAAAAGGGCTTCTTCAACCCAAATAGCCCGGGAGTTTGGTTTTACCCGACAGTATGCAAGCCAGATTTTGCGCGAGATGATAGAGGCCGGGGAGATAGTAAAATTCGGCTCGACGCGGAATGCTTTTTACACACTGCCGGAGTTTGTTGATGAAATGGGACCTTCTGCTGTTCGGCGCCGCCTCAAAAACAAAGACATAAAGGAGCATGAAGTTTTTGACGATTTGGTTGCAGCGTTCCCCGCGTTTCGGACTGCCGCAGAAAACGTGCGCAGTATTGTGCATTACGCGTTTTCCGAGATGCTGAATAACGCTATCGAGCACTCACATTCGAAGAACATCGAGGTGGAAATGGAGAGCGACGGAGGCATAATTCGTTTCGTGGTAAGCGATTTTGGCGTTGGCGTGTTCCGAAATGTCATGAAACAGCGCCATTTAAAGTCGGAGCTTGAGGCAATGCAGGATTTGCTTAAAGGCAAGGTTACTACAGATCCAAAAGCCCACACGGGGGAGGGTATATTTTTTACCTCAAAGGCAGCTGATCGGTTTGTATTGGAAAGTTTCGGATATCGAATGACTGCTGATAATTTAGTCCCCGATGTGTTTTTTCAGGAGGAAGAACGGATAAATCGCGGAACACGGGTTACCTTTACGATTGCTCGCGATAGTTCGAGGCACTTAAACAAAATTTTTGAAAAGTATCAATCAAAACCGGGCAGTTACGCTTTCGATAGGACAGAAATCCGTGTTAAGCTCTTCACTATGGGAACAATATATGTATCACGCTCCCAGGCGCGACGAATATTGGTTGGACTTGAAAAATTCAAAAAAATTGTTCTTGATTTTGATCGCGTCCCGAATGTGGGGCAAGCTTTCGCTGATGAAGTTTTTCGGGTGTTTCAAAGTCGCCATCCTGAAATTTCCATCGAGGCTACCAATATGAATGAAACAGTACGCTTTATGGTTGAACGCGTTGAAAAACCCAAAAGAACATGATTAAAAAAACAACGCTGAAAAACGGGTTACGGGTGGTGACGATTCCGCAAAAGGGCACCAAAACGGTGACCGTTTTGGTGTTGGTGGGCACGGGCTCAAAGTATGAAACAAAAGAGATAAGCGGCATTTCCCACTTTTTAGAGCACATGTTTTTTAAGGGAACAACAAAGCGTCCAAAGCCTTTAGACGTGGCAGAGGTATTAGACCAGGTGGGCGGGGCGTTTAACGCGTTTACCGGAGAAGAATACACGGGGTACTACGCAAAGGTGGACAGCACGCATTTTGACCTGGCGTTAGACTGGGTGGCAGACATATTTTTACATTCCGCGTTGCCGCCAAAAGAAATTCGGAAAGAAAAAGGGGTGGTATTGGAAGAATTGCATATGTACCGCGATTACCCGGCCCGGCACGTGGACGACCTATGGACAAAGTTGCTGTACGGCGACCAGCCGGCAGGCTGGAATATTGTGGGAACCGCAGAAAGCATACAGTCTTTTACCAGGAAAGATTTGCAAGAGTACGTACAAAGGCAGTACGTGGCTTCCAATACGGTAGTGTGCGTGGCGGGAAACGTGCAGCTTGGAGAAGCGCAAAAGAAAGTGGCAACGTATTTTTCCGCGCTTTCCAAGGGGCGTGCCAAACAAAAGCAAGCGGTAATAGAACGGCAAACAAAGCCTGGTTTGCTTGTAGAGTACCGGAAAACAAACCAAACAAATATTGCTTTGGGAGTGCGCGGATACGATATGTTCCATAAAGACAGGTATGCTCAGCATGTACTGGCGGTTATCCTGGGGGGCATGATGAGTTCTCGCTTGTTTGAAGAAATTCGGGAGCGCAGGGGCTTGGCGTACGATATAGGGACATCCGCGGACAGCGATACTGACACAGGTTGTTTGGTAACAACAGCGGGAATAAAAAACGGTTTCGTGGGAAAAGCGATTCAGGTTATTGCGGCTGAATATAAAAAACTCAAAACCGTTCAGGTTTCCCAAACGGAACTGAAAAAAGCAAAAGAGAACGAAAAGGGGAAAATGGCGCTGCGCCTGGAAAGTTCGGACGCAAAAGCAAACTTTTACGCCATGCAAGAGCTGCTGCGGGGGGAAATGTTAACCCCCGAGCAAATATATGATAAAATACAGGCAGTAACCGCGGCGGATATACAACGGGTTGCAAAAGATGTATTCCGGGAACAGCAGTTAAACTTGGTAGTGCTTGGGCCACACAAAAATAAACAACAGTTCCAGCAGCTACTGAAAATCTAGTTCCATGAACGGCCATAATCAATTGTTAGACATTTCCTGGGCAACCATTATAAAGCTCGCGTTGGCTGGCTTTTTGGTGTATGTTATTTTTTTGGTGCGCGATATTTTGGTGCTGGTGTTGTTTGGCGTGGTTATTTCCATTTTGTTTGATCCGGTTATCGACCGGCTGCAAAAATACCGCATTCCCCGCGTCGTATCTACTGTTGCCGTATATATGGTGCTTTTTGGCGTTCTTTCGTACGCTGTTTTTGCGACCACGCCGGTGTTTGTAAATGAAATTCAGGAGTTTTCCCATCGTTTGCCCCAGTATTTTGACGAACGCATTTCTCCTTCGCTTGAAGGCTTAGGGGTGGCAACGTTTAAAGATTTTCAGAGTTTTGTGGACGCCATAACCCAAGGGGCAGCGCAGGATACTTCCAATATCTTAAAAGCGCTGTTCAGTATTTTTGGCGGCATTTTTTCGACTATTTTTGTGGTTTCCGTTGCGATTTTTTTGTCTATCGAGGATCGCCCCATAGAAAGGGTAATTGTTTCGGTGTTCCCGAAAAAATACGAAACACTCGCGATTAGCCTTTGGAAGCGGTCGCAGCGCAAGGTATCGGGGTGGTTTTTGTCGCGCGTGTTAAGTTCTATTTTCGTATTCGCGGCCACATACTTTATGCTTCTTTTGTTCGATGTGCGATCGCCCTTGATCTTAAGTGTTATGGCGGGCGTGTTTGATTTTGTTCCTGTGGTAGGCCCGTTGCTGGCCGGATTGTTAATCGCGATTTTGGTGGCTTTAGAATCGCCTCTTCAAGCGCTTTTTGTCTTGCTGGGATTTTTACTTATCCAGCAAATCGAGGGAAATGTCGTAACGCCTTTGCTTTCCAAGCGCTTTGTGGGTCTTCCGCCCGCTTTAGTGCTTATCGCCTTGGCCGTAGGCGCCCAGTTCTGGGGCATTATGGGAGCCATTTTAGCCATACCGTTGGCCGGCATTTTGTTTGAGTTTTTGCGCGATTTTCTCAAGCGCCGAAAAGAAGAAAAAACTGTTGTCCTGTAATGGGTACACTGTATATTGTCGCCACTCCCATTGGAAATTTGGACGATATTACTCTGCGGGCGTTCCAGGTTTTCAAAGAAGCCGATGTTATTTTGTGCGAGGATACGCGTGTTACAAAAACCCTGCTGGAGCGTTATGATATACACAAGCCCCTGGTAAGCTATCACCAGCACAGCCAATTGCAAAAAGTAGAGCAGATTTTGGGTTTGTTAAAACAGGGAAAAAAGCTGGCCGTGGTTTCAGATGCCGGTACTCCCGGAATTTCAGACCCGGGAAACCAGCTGGTAAAAGAAGTTTCAGGGCGTTTGCCCGAGGTTTCCATTATTCCCATTCCCGGAGCTTCCGCGGTTACTACGTTGTCCAGCGTTTCCGGGCTGCCTATGGACAAGTTTGTTTTTTTGGGGTTTCCGCCGCAAAAAAACAAGCGAAAAAAGTTTTTTCAGGAAGTGGCAGCTTCCCCGTATCCGGTTGTGCTGTACGAGTCGCCCTACCGTATCCAAAAGACACTGCAGGACTTAAAAGAAGTTGACAATACGCTATACGTGGTTGTGGGGCGGGAGCTTACCAAAAAATTCGAAACCATATATCGGGGCACTGTTACGGAAGTTATTGGCCAAATCGGCCCCAGGGAAACAAAGGGGGAGTTTGTGCTAGTAGTTTCTGCTGGGGAAAAGTAAAAGTTGACGCATTATTCTATTTTCTATAATATACGCATATGACACGGCAAACGCCAAAAACATTGGGTTCTGCACATTCTTCTTCCCGGCACAGAAGAAGTTTTCGATGCTGCAGGGGAGTGGCGCAAGGCGTGCCCAAAATAGCTTGTTTAGCTTCGGGTATAAACGAAACCACCTTTGGTAAAGCGGGGTAGGTTTGTTTTTGATTTCTTTTTGTTGCCGCCCCGAGCGAAGTCGAGGGGCGGTTTTGTTTTGCATGGGGTTGTGTAATTTTCTACTTTCACTATCCCTACAGAACAGTACATTAGGAGGTTTGGTAATGTGCAAGCACATATGGCGGTTTTCCCAGGAACAGGTAGAGTCTGTTATGGATCGTCACGGCGCATACTTCGACATTGGCCCAGGAGAGCCGCTATTCAAAAAGGAGGTCCCGAATTTTACGGTCATACAGATTGTGTACAAGCAGCGGTCTACGCAGTGCAAAAAGGATGTAGTGCCAACGCCGCATTATAACCACTAGATGGCATACGGAGACCAAGGCGCGGGGAATCTCAATATTCCATCCCCGCGCCGTTTTCTTTACCAAAACTTTTTCACAGTTTGACAATACTTTGTTATTTTTGTAAAAATAAAACGGTACACCTAATAAGCGCGAGGAGAGCTTTGTGAAAAAGGGAATATGGTTTTGTTACCATTGCAGCAAGAAGGGAGAGATGGAGTATCGTATCGGAGAGGAGTTTGTGAAACTTTTTTTCGAAAGAGACCATAAAGAAGCTTCCGGGTGTCATTTAAAACCCCAGGTTGTTTTCCATCTAGAAAGTCTAACCCATGCAGACCTCGCGTTTATTCAAGAATTAGAACTTGTTGGGGTGGTATAACCACGACCAATAATGTTCTCGCATAATACAGCCAGCGCCCTCCGGAGTGCTGGTATGTTTTTTAAACTAGAAAAAAGGTAGAAACTGTGATAAGAGAGAGAAATGGCAAAGTTTTCCGCTTGCCTTGTAAACCATTGTAAAGTATAATAGAGATATGGCCAGACCGTTAGTGGACAGCAATATAACTGGAGTAGCGGGCGAGTTTTATGTTGCAGCAGAAATTTCCAAGCGCGGCGGTATAGCAACATTGACGATTAAAAATACTCCTTCTATAGACCTTATTGTCACAAACCCTAGAAATGGAAAATCGGCAAATATTCAAGTTAAGACGCGATCAGTAAACAACCAACAAGGATGGAAGCTCACAAAAAAAGTTGGAACAAAATCAACCATCAAAAACCATTTCTATGTTTTCGTAAATTTGAAAAAGGATGAGCTTCCGGATTATTACATTATTCCATTCAATGAATTTGCGGTTTTCATAAATAAAAAACACCAGAGATGGCTTAAGGCGACAGACCGAAAGGGCAAGCAGCACGAAGATAATGACATAAGGAACTTCAAACCCGATAAAGTCAACTTGCCACTATACAAAGCCGATGCGAGGCTCGGTAAAAAGTATAAAGACAATTGGGATATTTTGGGAATTTTTTAAAATGTGATGACGCAGCAGAAAGATTTTTATACAACTCAAGAGTTAGCTGACAAGCTGGGGGTCAACGTAATGACAATTTATCGCTATATCAAAGCAGGCAGATTGAAAGCCCACAAAATCGGCAAAGAGTTTCGGATTGCGCGCGCCGAGTTTGAAAAGTTTTTGAAAAAGACGAGCACAAAATAGCATGGACAGACTTTGTTTTCCTAAAAAAGAACTGCGGCATCTCTACGAGAAGGAGAAACTTACCACTTATCAAATAGCTAAACGTTATGGGTGTTGTCAGGGCACCATTTGGAATCGTCTCAACGAGTATGGGATTAAAACGAGATTTCCTTGGAATGCTACTGATTTAACAAAAGAGAGGCTTCAGAACTGGTACCTTGTCCAAAAACTTTCCACTTGGGAAATACAAAAAAGGTATGGTTATCCACGAGGTACTGTACATCGAAAGCTACGCGAGTATGAAATTAGGAGAAGGAGTTATTCAGAATCTCATATTGTTTACCAACGAAAAGATTTTGACGGGAGTTTGCAGGAGAAAGCGTATTTAATCGGGTTTCGCATTGGCGACTTGCGCGCTCGGCGTAAAGGAGATACTATCCACGTTGACTGCGCAAGCACCAAGGAATCACAGATAAAGCTAATCGAGAGCCTTTTTAGGAAGTACGGCCACATATGGACCGGAAAGCCAAACTACCACGGAGCGACTCAGATAGAAGCAAACCTCAATTTATCGTTCAAATTTTTGCTCTCGAAGAAAACGCCCCGATGGATTTTTCGCTCAAAAAATTACTTTGCTCCTTTCCTTGCTGGTTTTACTGATGCAGAAGGATGCATATCTCTATCAGACGGTATGGCGTATTACGTGTTAGGAAATTATAACTACCACCTATTGTTTGAGATACACAATCAACTTATAAAACTGGGAATACAATGTCCAAAAATGATATTGAGCCAAACGAAAGGATACGTTGGGAAGGATGGTTATGGGCACAATGAAGACTATTTGAGTTTGCGCATAAGCAGGAAAGTGAGTCTCTTGCAACTTTTTTATCTCATTGGCCCTTATATAAGGCATGCCGACAAGAAGCACGCAATTAAAAGAGCGCAAGAAAATATAAGATTGAGGAATGAGAAGTATGGAAATATAAATATGGAATTATGAAAGAGACTTTTTTTATTACAACAGCAATTGATTACCCGTCGGCAAAACCTCACATCGGGCATGCCCTCGAAAAAATTCAAGCTGACGTTATCGCCCGATACAAAAGATCGCAGGGATTTGACGTGCATTTTAGTATTGGCACAGATGAGCACGGATTAAAAATCCAACGATATGCAAAAAAGGCGGGCAAAACACCAAAAGAGTTCGTTGACGAGATGAGTGGCCATTTTGCGATTTTATGGGAAAAGCTCAACATCTCGCACGATGATTTTATAAGGACAACAGAGCAAAGGCACGAGAAAGTAGCGCAAGAACTGCTGAAGAAAATATATGATAACGGAGATTTATATAAAGGTAACTATAAGGGTTTGTATTGCGTAGATTGCGAGACTTTTTATCTACCGAAAGATCTCGATGAGAACAGGGGATGTCCTGTGCACCATAGACCAGTAGAAGAAATGCAAGAAGAAGCATATTTTTTCCGGATGAGTAAATATCATAAACAGATTTTAGAGCACATACAGGAAAACAAAAATTTTATCATCCCGGAAGCGAGACGGAATGGGATTTTGGAAAGGCTAAAGGAGCCCGTCGAGGATTTAAGTATTTCAAGGAGCGCAGATATATGGGGTGTTCCGTTCCCGATAGATCAGAAATTCAGTATCTTTGTTTGGGTAGAAGCTTTAATGAATTATCTGACGACGATAGATTATCCAAACAAGAAATTTAAAGAATTTTGGCCGGCCAATGTTCATGTGATAGGAAAAGACATTGTATGGCATCACAGTGTCATTTGGGGTAGTGTTTTGTTATCTTTGGGGCTACCACTGCCCAAAACCCTTTTTGTGCATGGATTTATTACCGTAGACGGGCAAAAAATGTCCAAGAGTATTGGGAATGTTATTGATCCTTTTGGGCTTGTAGAAAAATACGGAACCGATGCTGTGCGGTACTTTTTTCTGCGGGAAATTCCGCCAACAGAAGACGGCGACTTTAGTTTTGAAAAGTTTGAGACAAGGTATAACGCGGATTTGGCTTCGGGGTTGGGCAATCTTGTGGCGAGAACACTTGCCTTGGCCAAGAAACAGCAATCAACAATTAACAATCAGCAATTCAACAACTCTGACTTTCAAAAACTTGTAGACGAAACAAAGAAAAATGTTGACGAGAGTCTCGAGGAATTTCGATTTAACGACGCTTTGATGGCCATTTGGGACATTATTCATGCATGCGACAAGTATGTGGACGAAAAGCGTCCCTGGCAGGCCACAGAGGGCCAGAAAGCGGTAATTGCAGACCTGTTGCTGGCTATTTCCGATATTGCAGAACTTATACAGCCATTTCTCCCCGAAACCGCCCAAAAAATTCAACAGCAGCTACAAGGCGGAGAAGCCAAAGCGTTATTTCCTCGCCTTGAATCCAGAAAGATTGACACGCGAGAATTTTAAAAGTAAGATTTAAGTATATGGCGCGTTCTGCCACTCCAACAATTCAAACCACAAAAGATTTCATTCTTATTAAAATTCCCCGTACTATGTTTCAGGGTAGTGTTGGACATGGGAAATCTTCTTTAGAGCGTGCGTTGGCAAAGTCAGTACAACAAGCGCAACGCGGTGAGGTACAGGGACCATTTTCAACCACAAAAGATTTTCTTAGTGCTCTTAAAAAATCAGCACGATGAAAGCTGCGTTTACTCCGCATTTTCAAAGAAGCTATCAGAAATTATCCCCGAACATTCAGGTTACATTCGACAAACAAGTGACTTTGTTATTAAAAGATCTTCGGCACCCTTCGTTACGCGCAAAGAAATATGATGAAAAAAGAGATATTTGGCAGGTAAGGGTAACCGGTAGTTACCGCTGTTATTTTGAAATAAAAGGTGATTACTACATTTTTCACGAAGTCCGACTTCACAAAGATTGAGGCGGCTCTTGACAGGATTTCCTGGTCGTGTAATATACAAAATATCATGGTTTCAATAACAACCAGCACAAGGACGCATTACGCAAAACGATGGACCCCTACGCATAGGAGCTGGTTGTTTATGTTTTCATAATTTTCGTTATTATCGATACTTAAAACTGCAACCAGCCCTAAAAAGGCTGGTTTTCTCTTAGTACATGGATTGGCGTGCCCCGTAAGTACTAGCGGGGGCTCTCCAGGCCAAGGGGATACCGGTTACCCTTGTTTAAAAATACGCCAAAAGCCTGGTTCTTTGGCAAAAGAAAGGAGTAATTATGTTGCACCGGACTCGTATTCACAAGGTCTGGGGTTAAACACTACTCCGGCTGTTCCTGAAAGATGAGGAGAGTTGGCCACTCTCCTCATCCAAAAACTTTTGAGGAGCGTATTATGGCTTGTCCGAAAGATTTCTGGGAAGAACGTTGGTTCCCTCATAGGCGCAAGGAGTAACCGTGAAGATCATCGCACGTTGGTGGAAACGGTTTTGCTTCCAGCGAAAGTGGAGCAGGGCAAGGACAATACAGTCGCGTCCTGTCTCTGCTGACAACCAATATCCCCCTCTTCTTTTTTCCTAAGAATATGATACTTTTTTCATATGCAAGAGCTATTAGCAAAACTTGTTTCGTTTAAGACTACAGAAGATAATCCAGAAGAAGTTAAAAAAGGCTTTGCGTATATTGCTTCGTTTTTCGATGCCGAAAAGTACGATATTCAGCGGTTTGAGAAAAATGAAAAGTATTCTTTGCTCATTTCTTTTAAGGGAAAAGATGCTTTAAGGCCACAAATCCTGCTTAACGGACATTTCGACGTAGTGCCGGCAGAAAGCGAAGACCAATACCAAGTGCGGATAGAAGGCAATAAGGCATATGGTCGTGGCACGCTCGACATGAAAGGCATGGCCTCGGTGCTTATTGAGGTAATGCTCGAGTTAGGAAAGCAAGAGAATCCGCCAGACGTGGCGCTATTGCTTAACGCCGACGAAGAAGTCGGCGGCTCTAATGGGGCAAGGTATATGGTGCAAGAAGTTGGCATAAAGCCAGAGTTCGTGGTTTGTCCTGATGCCCCCTACGAAGGAGAATTTAAGATTGTGCTCAAGGAAAAGGGAATTGCATGGGTCGATTTGGAGGCAAAGGGCAAAGTTGCACATGGCGCTTACCCCTGGTTGGGAGAAAATGCTTTAGAGAAACTTATAAAAGCTGTAGGGAAAATTAAGGAATGGGTTGGCCCTATGGATCCTGGGGCGTGGAAGACCACCGTAAACTTTTCTGTTTTGGAAGCTCCCAATAAGACTCCCAATAAAGTACCGGGAGAGGCAAAGGGTTTACTCGATATTCGTTTTACCGAACAGATGGCAAAAACCCCAGAAGAGCTTTTGGAGAAGATAAAAGGATTGGTTCCGGAGATTTCGGTGACTTTGCGCGAAAAGGGAAACCTTATATTCGTAGAGGAGCAGCATCCAAAGGTGCAGGCGTTTAAACAAATTGCACAAGAGGTGCTGGGCCAGAGAGTGAACTTTACTTTTGAACACGGAGCTACTGACATGCGATACTTTGGCGTTCCCGGCGTTTTATTCGGGGCAAAAGGCCATGGCATGCATGCAGAGGGCGAGTGGGTAAGTTTACAAAGTTTGGAGGGAAATAAAAAAATCTTATTGAGATTTTTGCAAGAGGGTTGACAGCGATTTTTGCTTTGGTAGAATTGCTGTATGAATTTTATGCAAGCCTCTATGCGAAACTGCTGCCCATGCTGTGTTGTCTGCCGCGCGAGGAGCCTGAAGCTTTAGCATAATTCTTTGTATTTGAAATAAAGCCAGCCTTCTCGCAAGGCTGGCTTTTGTTTACCTACAAAAGAGTTCATTTTATAGGGGGCGTTATGCTTGTTGGAGTCCATTGGCAAGAAATGGAAAATCTCAAGAAACGGTTTGAAGCTTGCCCACGAAGACTATTGGGACTCGATTGCGCAAAGTGCGCTCGGCGAGAATGTCAGTACAGACGGCTTCAACAGGTAAAACTGTAGTCTTGTCGACAATACCAGGGGAGTGTGCCAGTGGCGCGCTCCCCATATATTTTGCCTGTGGATAACTGGTTTTTCGCTGCTGTTGACATCATGAGGAGTAAGTGATAGTGTACTAGTACAATGATACTTAATGCGGATAAAGAAAAATACACAGAGGAGCTGGTAGGAGTGGTGCAACGGGTTTCTAACGACAAAGAGTTGCTGCGGGCGTTCTTGCAGGATATTTTGTCGCCGACAGAATATAAGGAATTGGGCATAAGGTGGCAAATTGTAAAGCAGTTGGCACAAGGCAAGTCGCACCGTGACGTGGCAAAAAACCTGCACACCGGAGTAGCCACGGTAACAAGGGGATCGCGGGCGTTG
>DASWIZ010000015.1:0-2392 GCA_036397395.1 Minisyncoccota bacterium | reverse complement strand
AAAACGGCTCCCCTAGCAAAATATGAAAAAATCCACAAAACCTATATTAGATCATATTCTAGATTTTCTTGATTACTGCGAAGTGGAACGCGGCCTCTCCAACAACACGCAAAAAAATTACCAGCGCTACCTTAAAAAATTCGAGGCGTGGCTTGGCAAAACCAACAAATTAGATCTTTTGCCCCATGAGCTGTCTGCCGACGACGTTTGGCAGTATCGGCTGTTTTTGTCGCGTTCCCAGGATTCCTCGGGCAAAACCCTGTCCAAACTGACACAAAACTACTACTTAATAGCCCTGCGGGCTCTTTTGGGCTTTTTTGTGGCAAAAGATATACAAAGTCTGCCGCCAACTAAAGTAACCCTGCCAAAAGGGGCGGAAAAGGAACGCACCATTAAATTTCTTGAAATCGACCAGATAGAAAAGTTGCTTAACTCCCCTAACCCAAACAACCCAACAGGCCTGCGCGACAAAACAATTTTAGAAACATTTTTTTCCACGGGCATGCGTATCGCGGAACTCGTAAGCCTCAACCGTGAACAATTCGATTCTATTGCAGACAAGCAAGATTTTGAACTGGGCATTATTGGCAAAGGCAGCCGGCCCCGCACCGTATATTTTTCAGGGCGCGCGTTAGAATGGCTCAAGAAATACCTAAAAACGCGCGGCGACAAAGACAAGGCCCTTTTTATTAACTACCGGGGCCGCACCCAGGAAGAACGCCGTTTGACTGCCCGCTCTATTGAACGGATTATAAAAAGATACGCGTTAAAAGCAGGCATCCCCTTTTTTACCACGCCCCACACGCTTCGGCACTCCTACGCCACAGACTTACTTACCCAAGGAGTTGACCTGCGCACTATTCAGGAGTTTCTTGGCCACAAAACAATTGCCACTACGCAAATTTACACGCACGTTACCAACAAACGCCTGCGCGACATTCATCGACAATTCCATAGCGGAAAAAATCTTAAGTAAATGGAAACAAGAAATGTCGCACAATCACATTATGCAGCATTTCAAAATTGAAAAGTCGTATAATGTGTACATGCTTGATTTGTTTTCTGGTACTCTCTATAATTAGAATATGCCACCCGAAGTTTTATACACCACCATTATTGCTTCCATTTCCATTGGCTTTGTTGCCCTTACGTTTATTTTTTGGTTTTTTATAGAAGACCGTTTTAAGTACCATGTAACCGGCCTTGCAGCAGCCAGCATTGTGGTAGCGCTTCTTTTAGAACAGCCCTCGCTCGCGTTCGCGCCCGTCCAGATTGTGGCCATTCCCATTGGATCGGTTATGGCGCTTGCCGTATTTGCTTTTCTTACGTACCAATACCTAAAGGCAAAATATCCTTACTAGACCGCCTTGTTACAGGCCAAACGCGCCTACAAGCTTTTTACGCACCTCGTCTTCGTAATCGGGAAAATGCTTTTGAATATGCTGAATATCTATAACGCGCTCAAGTGCAAACACCGAGTGTTTTTTGCGCAACAAAAAATCAATCGTAATGCGGGTTAGGCGTTCTGGCGAACAAATTCCTCCGGTTAGGTTTTTCCAGTACTCTTTGTCTATTTTTACCAAAATCCCCACCGCGCGAGAATCCGGCCCCATAGCTACGGGAACTTCCCACCCTGACTCCCCCACCCTGATAGTAACAATTTTAAACTTATGCTCCATACCTTTATAAAACAGAAGTTTTGCAGTGCTGTCAACTCCATTACGCTGGGTACGAAAGTTCGCCGATCGATTGACTTTCGTACCCCTCCCGCACATCCCTCTAAAATGTCGCACAATAATTTAGCTTTCGGGGCGGGGGTGATTCATGCGCTTGGCAAGGTTTTGGCTGCGCACCGGACGCTGGGATTGCGCGCGTTTGGCGTCTTTGGAATGAGCCTTTGCCTGAAACGTGGAAGGCGTGCGATACGCCGCCTTTCCCGTGCTTTTCCCTACTTTAGAATAATTTTTCATGGTTGTATTATACCACAATTATGCCGGGGGCGGAGTAAAACTTTCGTAGTAATTGCCGCCAATAAACAAGCAAATGTCTGTAAGGCTTTTGTCTATTTCCAAGAATGAATTGCAAAGTTGTTTTGCCTGCGTGTCTGAATGAAAGTACGAAATAAAATCTTTTACCGCGCCCACCACGCACCCGGTGCGCTGGCGGTCGCCCACCCCCAGTAAACAATTTGCTTTGGTGCGGGCAATATCGCTTACCGTGGAACCAGACGCGTCCCGCCCCACGCTTTGGTAGTAACTGCTCACTGGGGATAACTTCCTACACGAAGGATTGACCGCGTGGTATGATAGTCCTCACCAATGCCAAAAGGACAACTCACAGTTGAACAGCGTCTCAGACAGACAGTTACCCGTCTCAAGAATGAAAACGCAAG
>DASWIZ010000014.1:0-16540 GCA_036397395.1 Minisyncoccota bacterium | reverse complement strand
ATCTTCAGGAACAGCGAAAAATATGCGGGATTCCGCGCCCCAGTACCTTGGGGTAAAGCTTTTTGCCGGCCAAAAGGCTAAAGCTGGCCAAATTATTATCCGCCAGCGCGGCACCAAATTTTTGGCCGGAAAAAACGTGGGAATCGGAAACGACCATACCCTCTTTGCCCTAAAAGAAGGGGTCGTGAAATTCCTTACCAGAAAGAAAAAGAAATTCGACGGCTCCACCAGAAACGCCAAAGAAGTGCAGATTATTTCTTCTTAACCTTTTTTGGGGTCACTTTTGTTTTCTATCATAACATCTCCACGTTTGCTTCACAACAAAAAACAGCCTCATCATCGGGGGCGTTTTTTACTGTTATGTACCCCCATCCCCTGTCCACCTACGAAGTGGACAGGGGCTACCCGCAGACCCCACGTAGTATCTCAATTCCAGCAGCCGCTCCAATCAGGATACTTTTGATTTCATCACCTCATAAACCGGAACGTGGAGAGGATTTGCTCGAAAAGTTGCGAAAATTTCATAAAGTCGTTACCCCCTCTAATGTTCCCATAGATATAATATATATTCTCTTCTTTGGCAAAGTATACGCCATTCGCCATCTTAATGGCATTATAGCCGCCGCTGACCACTATTTCTGACTTCTCCATAGTTTGTCTCTGCTGTTCAACAAATTCTTCAAAAGAAAGGCTTCTCTCGCCCAGATCCTCATTGCCAATGACGGCAATACCAACCGTCTGCAGGCTCTGCTGACTAGCCTTCGAGAAAACTCGTTGATAGGGGCCATCTATTGTGCCACCCTCAAGATTGA
The DNA here is from genome assembly GCA_036397395.1 of Minisyncoccota bacterium. Lineage (GTDB taxonomy): Bacteria > Patescibacteriota > Minisyncoccia > Minisyncoccales > UBA10102 > DASRUP01. The sequence goes on along the minus strand of DASWIZ010000014.1, from coordinate 15,728 downwards.
AACCTTCCGGAAGCCTAAGTTCGAATCCGTACTTCTCATCTCGGTAGGTTTGCCATCCTTCGACTTCGCTCAGGGTAAAGTCCTCGGCGTCGATTGTTTGGGGTTGTGGGGAAGGGATGGGTGGAGAAGTTTGTGCGACTAGTGGAGAACCCATGCCACGTAATAGAAAAATACCACCCACTACAAGAATAATGGCGGTGAGGGCGACAACGAGCAAAAGTTTTGTTTCCGTGCGAAATTCTTGGAAGAAACTCATAGTAGTTTTTTTATTTTGGATGGTGCATAATATCCACTAAATAATAGATATCCCCCTTCATAAGAAAATAAAATCGCCAATCAAGGGTTACTCTGGCTTGCCAAATACCTCTTGCCTCGTCGTACTTTTTCGCACGTAAGGACGGATGTCGTAAATCTTGCAATAAGTACACAATCTGTTTATCGAAATATTTTTGTACCCGATCTGGAGCAAGCCGATAGGATTTTTTGAACCGGTCTGTATAAAGCGCCCTCATTAACCACGAAGTGATTTAATCAGATCTTCGGCATTGTCAAATGGGTCAATTCCCCTTCCCAATTCGATATCTTTCAAGCCTTCTGCCAAACGCTTCTCAATAAATGCCTGGGGAGTCAAGATGAGTTTATCTTTCTTCACTTTTACCTCAAGATAATCTCCTGCGCCAAGTCGCATTTGCTCGTATATGTTTTTAGGAATAGCAACTTGTCGACTGGTGCCGATTTTTACCATTTGAGGAGCTTCCTCTCTTATGTGGTTTTTGATTGCTGCTTTCATATAATCATATTATATGATTTCGTTCTGCTTGTCAACTCCAATCTCATTAGCTGCTGACGCAGGCTTTGACGAACTGCAGAAAGAGCGGATGTGGTTGCAACGGTCTTGACTTGAACTCGGGATGAAACTGGGTGCCCAAAAAAAACGGGTGATTTTTTAACTCCACAATTTCCACCAAATCGCGCTCTTTATTTATTCCTGACATGACCATACCCTTTTCTTGCAGTATCTTCCGGTATTCGTTGTTTACCTCGTACCGGTGGCGATGGCGCTCCACAATGTTCTCTGCGCCGTATGCCTTATATGCCAGGGTGCCTTTTTGCACCTGGCAGGGGTACGCGCCCAAGCGCATGGTAGCTCCATAATGCTTTTCTTCCAAAAGCGCTTTTTGCTCTGGCATAACGTCAATAACCGGGGTTTTTGCTTTGGGTTCAAACTCGGTGGATGTGGCGTCTTTCAAGCCGCATACGTTCCTCGCAAACTCAATCACGGCCAGCTGAAGCCCCAGGCAAAGCCCAAAATACGGTACGTTATTTTCGCGGCAAAACCGGATGGCCTGTATTTTTCCTTCTGTTCCCCTGCTTCCAAAACCGCCCGGGATTAAAATACCATGAAACTTTTTAAGCTCTTTGAGGTTTTCTTGCCCCGAGCTTGTCGAGGGGTCGTACTTTTCCGCGGAAAGCCACGTAAGTTCCGGCTTTACCCCGTTTGCCCAGCACGCGAACTTTAAAGACTCAATAACCGAAATATAGGAATCAGCCAGGGTAAAATCGCCTGTGTCAAAGTACTTTCCCACAATACCAATGTTTACCGGCTTGGTAAGTTTTTCTGCTTTACCCACAAAGCCGGCCCATTCTTTCATGTCTTTCTCCCGGGGCTTTAACCCCAGGCGTTTTAAAATTTTCAAATCCAGCTCATCTTTCACAAAATTTAAAGGCACTTCGTACACGTTGTCCACGTCGGGGGCGGCAATGGCGGCTTCCTTTTCTATATTGCAAAAAATAGCCAGTTTTTCCTTGCGCTTTTCGTCTATACGCTGCTCTGAACGGCACAAGATAAAGTCGGCTTGAATGCCCACCGAGTTTAACGTGCGAGAAGCGTACTGCGTGGGCTTTGTTTTCATTTCGCCTATTTTTCCCGGAATGGGCAAATAGCTCACCAGTACAAACAATACGTCTTTTGGGCGCTTTAATTTGAGCATGCGGGCAGCCTCCAAAAACAAAATGTTCTGGTACTCCCCCACGGTGCCGCCAATTTCCACCACAAGAAAATCGCTTTTATCTTTCTTGCGCACCAGTTCAATGCGCCGCAAAATTTCATTGGGAATGTCGGGCACCACTTCCACGTCTTCTCCTTTGTATTCCAGATTCCGCTCTCGCCGAATAACCTCCGCGTATACCTGCCCGGTAGTAATATAGTTTTCTTTGGTGGAAACCTGGTTTACAAAACGCTCATACGTGCCCAAATCCTGATCGGCTTCAATACCGTCTTCTCCCACGAACACTTCGCCGTGCTCGGTGGGCCGCATGGTGCCAGCGTCTATGTTTACGTACATATCGCACTTAATAAGCGATACCGTGTACCCCCGCGCCTGAAGAATTTTTCCTATAGACGAAGTGGCCACCCCTTTTCCCACGCTGGACATTACTCCGCCGGTTACAAAAATGTATTTCGTCATATAAAAAAAGAGGCACCACTCCTACTATTCTTCGGTAATAATAAGCCGAATTTCAGCTTCCAAATTATGGTCAAGTTCAATTTTTACGGGAAATTCGCCCACTTCCTTTATTGGCTCTTCCAGTTTTAACTGGCTTTTCTTTACATTATACCCCAATTCTTTTAACCTGTCTGCAACTTTTTGGGCGTTAATGGACTCGAACAACTGTCCTTCCTCGCCCACCTTTACGGGCAAAGGCACCTCCAGATCATCTAAACTGGAGGCCAGCTCCTGCATTCCTTTTAAATCTTCTTCCGCTTTTTTCTCTAACAGTTCTTTTTGCATATGTAACCATTCTAAAGCTTCCGGGGTCGCTACCTTTGCAAGGTTTCTGGCCAACAAAAAATTTCTGGCGTGCCCTTCAGCCACTTCTTTTACATCAAACCTTTTCCCTATTTTTGGCACGTCTTTCAGCAAGATTACCTTCATAGCGACATTCTCTCATAGATTTTTAAGCACTTCAATAGCCCTGTCAAGCTGGGGATCCCTGCCTGCCTCAAAGTCTTCTTCGGTCAATTCCACTTCAACGTCTGGGACCAGACCTTCCCCTGTTATAAGGGTCCCGTTTGGCGTTAACCAGTTTGCCACGGTAACCTTTAAAGAAGATTTATCTTTCAATTCCTTAACCTCCTGCACCGAACCCTTGCCAAAGGATTGCCCGCCAATAAGCAAAATGCCGTTGTTGTCGCGCAAGGCGCCGGCTAAAATTTCAGACGCCGAGGCCGACCCTTCATTTATAAGTACCACAACGTTGTAATGAGAGAACCTGCCGTTTCCCCGCGCCCTATGTTTTTCCTGTTCTGCGCCTTCGCCATAGTCTTCGATAACCACCACTTCGCCCCGTTCCAAAAACCAGCCTGCCATATCGACCGCGATATGCAAAAACCCGCCGGGATTATTGCGCAAGTCAATAATAATGTTACGCGACCCGTTTGCTATAATTTGGTTTTCCACGTCCCGAAAATCGCTTCGCAGCTTTTCTGAAAACTGAAACATTTTTACATAGGCGATATTTCCTTCTTTTGTTTCGTAACGCAGAGAAGGAATGGCAATAACGGCCCGCTGAATTTCAAAATCGCGGGGCTCGGCCCAGCCATCCCGTAAAATGTTTAGCGTTACCGTACTTCCTTCGGGCCCGCGAATGCGGGCGACCGCTTCATCTACGCTTAAGTCTGCCGTAAATATGTCCTTGTCAATTTTTACAATGTGGTCGCCCGCCCGGAGTCCCGCGGCTTCGGCCGGCGTCCCTTCCAAAGGGGCGATAACCTGCAGTTTGTCGTCGCGTATGCCAATTTCCATGCCAACTCCGCTAAAAGACCCTTCAATGTCTTCTAAAAATATTTGCGTGTCCTGGGCAGTCATAAAACTGGTATAAGGGTCGCCCAGACTTTTTACCATGCCGCTTATGGCGCCATACACCATAGTTTGAAAGTCTAAAGGTTCTGTTCCCACATAGTCTTTCTGCACCACGCGCCAGGCATCCCAAAACAAAGAAAAGTCCACGTCGCCGGGTTTTCCGGTTTCCAGGTTGGTTGCGCCCTCAATGGGAGGCACAAAGCTGTATACTTTGCCGGCGTAAAAACCGCCCGCAAAGCTTAAAACAATTCCTATAAACAAAACAGCAATAAGAGTATTTCTCATATTAAGACTATGGTATCATATGTTGCTTTTTGGGGCAATTTTTGCCCGCACGCCCAGTAAACGTATGGGTTTTTGGTTTTCCGTTAAAAACCGCAAAAACAATTTTATGGCTTCCTCGCGCAACACCGCCTCGCTGCTGCTGGGTTCCTTTAGGGTTTTGTCTTTGGTGTGCGTTTCAAACCCGGAAAACCGGCACACCACGGTAATGGTTTTAAAAGCCAATCCCTCTTTCGCAAGCTCTTGTGCAACCTGTTTTGCCAGCTGTTCAAAAGTCCGGATTAAAAGCTCGGGGTCTCGAGTATCCTGCTCAAATGTTGTCTCTTTTCCAACAGACTTTACTTCGTGTTCAGGCTCAACCGAATTATTGTCTATGCCCCGCACGCGCAAATACATTTCGCTTCCCCGCTTGCCAAACAAATCTTCCAAATCGTGCTCGGAAAGTTTTTTTAAGTCTGCCACCGTGTTAAAGTTTGACTGGCGCAGTATGGCCGCGGTTTTCTGCCCAATGCCGGGCATTTTTTCAATATCCAAAGGTTCCATAAACTTTTCCGCCTCTTCCTCACGGACAACAACAACACCGTTTGCTTGCCCCGAGCCTTGTCGAGGGGGTTTTGCCGCCTCGCACGCAATTTTTGCTACCATTTTATTTGGCCCTATGCCGCAGCTGCATTTTAACTTTTCTTTTTGCAGAATTTCTTTGCGCATTTGCTGGGCCAGCTTTTCCGCTTTTTCCCATGTTTGTTTCGAATTTCGTACTTCGCCCCTCGACCCTGCTCGGGGCGACCTGAGCGAAGTCGAATGGTCGGATTTCGGATTTATTTCGATATATGCCTCGTCCAAAGACACTTGCTCCACTTGTTCAGCAAAACCACGAATAATGTTCATAATGTTTTCTGATACTCGGCTATACAGCTCAAAATTCGGCGGCAAAAACACGGCGTCCGGGCACAGCTTCCAAGCCTGCGAAATCGGCATGGCAGAATGAACCCCAAACTTTCTCGCCTCGTAATTACAGGTAGAAACCACTCCCCTACCCCTGCCACCTTTTGGGTCAGCCCCAACCACCACCGGTTTTCTCTTAAACTGCGGGCTTTCGCGCTCCTCCACCTGCGCGAAAAAGCAGTCCATATCAAGGTGTATGATAATTCGTTCCACCATAACCCCATAATTCTACCATTTCCCAAAACAAAAGTCCCCACAAGCAGTAAAGAAAATACGCTTGCGAGGACTTGATTGGAAATATGGTTATTTTTCCTGTCTTACTTCTTCTATAGTTTGTGCAAGTGTCGAAAGCTGGAAGGGCTTTGACAAAACGGCATTGGCTCCTAACTCCATTGCCTCGGCCAACACATCCCTTTCCAGGTTTCTCGGGTCCCCCGAGCTTATCATAATAAACGGAACATCCTTGAACACGTCATTACTTCGCATGTAAGCGAGTAGCTGAAGTCCGTTCATCACAGGCATGCTGAAGTCGGAAATTACGAGATTGGGACTTTTCTCCTGCAACATTCTAATCGCCTCTTCCCCATTCGAGACGATCTGGTATTCCCACCCGATTCCCGTGACGAAAATCCCGATCATTTTTCCAAGCGCCGGCTCATCATCCACAATTAACACGGATGGCATTCTGCACCTCTCACTAAAGTTTTTAAGAAATCACCCAAGTAGGGGTTCGTCAGGAAAAATATTTTTGAGTATCTCCAGAAACTCGTGCTGGCGGAAGGGTCTCTGTAAGAATGCTCTTGCTCCGAAGTCCTCTGCTTCTTGTGCACGTTCGGAGTATGAGCTGATAATTATAACGGGAATACTCTCCAATCTAGGAATTGCCTTCATGGCATCCACTAACTCTATTCCCCCAAGTAATAGATCAGCATCCGCTACGACAAGATCGGGTGTTCTATTTTCCATAAAACTGAATGCCCTTTCCGCGTCACTCGCAGTCTGGCACGACCACCCGAGGTCCATACTCAAGACCAGAAGACTTATTAACCGACGGGTCGGTTCGTCTCCCACAATAAGAACAGACTTCATTTCCTACCTCTCGCCTAAAAATTTGAGCGCAACTCTTGTTGCACTCGCTGGGCAATATAGTAGCACGTTCTCTTTCTCTTGTCAAAACAAAAGGCGCCAGCAGAGTTTTACAACTCCACTCACGCCTTACCTTTGAGTAAGGCTAAGCCTTACTATTAGAGGCGTTCGCCGGTTAGCCGACGATAGGCTTCCAGATAACGCTTTGAAGTCTTGGCGATTACATCATCAGGTAATACGGGCGCGGGCGGTTCGTGGTTCCAACCGATTGAATCGAGATAGTCCCGCACGAACTGCTTGTCGAAATTGGACTGGGACTTACCCGGCTCGTAACCTTCCATGTCCCAAAACCGGCTGGAGTCCGGGGTTAGCAGCTCGTCGATAAGAATCAGTTGCCCGTCCAGCAACCCAAACTCGAACTTGGTGTCAGCCAGGATAATGCCCCGCTCCCTGGTGTATTTGTCAGCAAATTGATACAGATCGATACTGTTGTCCCGGAGTTTCCAAGCCATTTCCTCGCCCACCATGTCCACAACCTGTTTCCAAGTCATATTCTGGTCGTGGCCTTCTTCGGCTTTCGTAGTGGGCGTAAATAATGGGTAAGGAAACTTCTCGCCTTCCAACATCCCTGGCTCCATGCGATCGCCCCACACCGTGCCCTGCCTCCGGTACTCGGACCAGGCCGAGCCGGTTATATACCCCCGCACGATGCACTCTATATCGATGCGGTCGGCCCGCTTAACGACCATTCCCCTCTTGGTAACTTCGGGAAAGAAATCGTTTAGCAATACGGCACTACTCAATAACGCCGGCACCTCATCTGCCAACTGGATAAAGTGATTGGGTATAATGTGGGCCGTCTTCTCAAACCAGAAAGCCGAGATACGGTTGAGCACCAAGCCCTTGTTGGGAATACCGCTGGGCAGCACCACATCGAAAGCTGAAATTCGATCAGTAGCTACCATTAAAAGGGTCTGTTCGTCTATGACGTAAGTGTCCCGCACCTTTCCCCGGTGCAGCAGATTGGGCAGATTAGTTTCTATCAACATTTCTTACTCCTTATATTAGGTTCAACGTATACATCCTTTAGATGTACCCAAATCGTACGCAAAATTTGGGCAAAAAGCAAGAGTATACTTGTCGAAATAAGTTCACGATCGTAAGATTTGTTCGACAATACAAAAACGGCCGTAAAGCCGCTTTTGTTGTTTACACTGAACGAAGTGAAGTGTGCGCCCAGAAGGACTCGAACCTTCAACCAATGGCTTTACCCCTGAAATGAGTTAATTGCTATGTCCAGAAGTTGACGTTTTTCGAGTTTTTTCTTCCAAATACTATTCGTTCGCTTCGGATTGATGTAGACTCCCTTTGAAAAGTTAATTTCTTTACGGAATTTTATGAGGTTCTCTTTTCTGCTTATCACGATTTCCTGATACTTCTCATCAACTCTGCTATCGATGTAAAAATCTTTTAACAATTTCTGAACAAGACTCAAACGTATCAAATTATGTTGATATCCTTTTACTTTTCTGCTGTTCTTGTAAATACCTACGCTCCCCTCGTCGTCGAAGAAAGAACGCAGAAATACTCTTTTTTCTTCCACGGGAGCCATTTGGATATAAGAAAGAAGTTCGACAGATTTTTGTTTTGCATACTGCCCAAACTCCACATTATAATATCCAATTCTCTTCACTCCATCATCACGTTCATCAACTCTTGAATCCAAACCAAAAAGTCTTTTTATAACCGATCGCATTGTCTCAATTAAATAATCGCTCCTATTGTAGTACGCGCAGCCTCCATAGAGTATCTCGCCATCGAACATGAAATGGGAGACAGCAAACACGAACTCTGGAGACCAACTATCTGGTTTTTCAAAAACTCGTCCTGGCAATGCCTTACCCTTCCGAACTGTTATATTAAACTCATTAATCCTTTTCGTTGTTGCTATCCTAATGGCAGACTGCTTTTCTGGAGAAAGAGGAATATGAACGATGTGCCCATAGACCGTTGTTCTTGGTACTCCTGTGGTCCGAACAATTTCGTCGAGAGAATACCCTTGTTTCCGCAAGAGTTGGCACTCTTCAATCAGTGTACTAGGAGTCTTTTGCATACAAATAGTGCCCCCACTCAGAGTCGAACTGAGATCAGCGGATTAAAAGTCCGTTGCTCTGCCATTGAGCTATAGGGGCTCGAGAAAAATATACCATATTTTCCCCTTTTTGCCTAGCCCCCTACAAATCTCGTATTTCCTTTAAGGCCGCTATTCTTCGATAGTTATTTTTAGTTATTAACCTAAATTCTGGATCATTTTGCACACGCTCAAGCAACTCCTCAAATACCCTTTTCGTCTTATCTGGTCTATGTGAAAACATAATCAGGTTATGCCCTGCATCTAACGATTCTATCGTAGCTTCTGTAAGATCAATATCTCTGCCAATAATGAGCGGCATATCAGAAAGATCATCAGTAATTACTAAGCCAGAAAATCCCAGCTGTTTGCGTAATACATCAGTTGTGATTTTCTTTGAAAGAGTAGCCGGCACACCTGGATCAATATCGTCATAAACTGCATGGCCAGTCATAACAAAGTCTGTGCCGGCGGTTATCCCGCTTTCAAAAATCTCCAGTGACTCGTCAAGAACTGTTTTACCAACGCTCGCGCGCGGCAGCGTGTCATGAGGATCCTCTACAAAAACACCCATCCCGGGAAAATGCTTTAACGTTGTAGAAACATCATTTTGTTGTGATAGCGCAATAAACTTTTTGTTAAAATCCACAAGTGCTGCGGGCGTATGAGCCTGGATACGGTATTTTATAAATGAGTCTTCATCAAACGGGAAATCTGCAAGTGGCGCCAAATTTACGTTAACTCCTATATCTGCCATTGTTTTTATGTCTTGTTCTATCCGTTCCCATTCTGGCGTACCAAAAGCAAAAACATTCTTAAAAAGATTAAGACGTGTCGCTCCGCCGGGTTCCTCATCAATCATAATAAAGTAAGGATACTGTGTTGTTCTTGCAGCAACTTCTTGCAACTCGCTGATAAAATTTCTAAACTGTTCTGGTGTTTCGTAGTTTCGGTAATACAAAATAACACCGCCTGGTCTTATTTGCTCGAGAAAAATTCTTGTCTCTTCATCTAACGACGTGCCCGGGATGCCAACGACAAAGTTCTGGCCAAGAACTTCCTGTGAAGGAGGGAGCGTAATTGCTTCTTCTGGATAGCTCGATCTTATTTCTTCGTTCTTGACCAAGAAAGCGAAAAGAAATAAAGCGGTGATCATCAAGCCACCAATCAATACATAGAATTTCTTCTTCATAGACTAGTGGAGATATGCCCGATAGTAGTGGTCAAAATTATCTTCCATAACTGGCTGGTAGTATGCCCCTACCGGACCACTTAGGATAAGGTTAGCCATTTGGATTTTTAGGAAACCTTCCTTGTCGTTTGGCTTATACAAAATGTGCATTCTTAGATTACCATTCGCTAAGTTTGAAATCGAGACATTGTCGTAGCAGTAATCCCAGCATTCTACAGGATCACCAGCTTGGTTATTGCAGTAGGAAGGCCGAGGAGCAGGAGGATTCTCGCAATAATTAAGGCTCAAACCATGAAGAGCAATGGGCTCTTCCAAGCTATACCACGTAATTCCGCTTGTCTCTTCTATAAAGGTTAAATTTGAACTGCCCACTTCACGAAGGTATATTCCAGGGCCGCATGCGTAAGCCGTTTCAACGCCAAAAATTTTATCAAAAATAGAAGGTTCAGCTTTACCAAAATGACCGAAACCACCAATATAATCGATCGCGAATGCTACTTTTAACTCGCTTATGAGATCGCGATCGTTGATCTGAAAACCAACATGAGAAACCGAGTATTTTGAATCTGGATTGAATAAATAAATCGGAGTTCCTTGATAAAAATGACTCTCTTCGGATGTAAATATTGAATGATATTCTGGGCCATATGCGTATTGCCCCTGCCTCTCTTTTAATTTAGACAGGGATAAAAACTTTTCATCACTACCTTCAGGAATATAAAACTCAGACCCTCTCGACCATCCAGATCCAACATAATCTCCTTCATAATGAAGATCGATTTTTACATCGTTCGCATTGTTTAACAACGTAACGAAGGGTGGCGACTTTGGTGATCTCAACGGCGTAAAACCGTCAAGTGGCGGTACTGATTGTTCTGGTGTTGCGGGTTCGGTCTCCTGCTCTTCCGTAACCGTCGGTTCAGCCTGTTGGACGATAGCTTCTTCTTGAACGTTGCTATAAAACAAGATTACGGCCACTACTATAACCACAACTAGAATAATAGCTGCGAGTAAGAAAATTTTATACTTTGTGGTCATATATTACTATAATCCTTGTTCTTTGAGTTGCCAGAGGAGTTGTTTTTGTTCGCGAGAAAGTTTTTTGGGGGTGGCAATGTTCAGCTCCACAAACATATCGCCGCGGCCCAGGCCGGAAAAATGCGGAATGCCTTTGCCTTTTACCCGCAGGCTCTGGCCGGTTTCAGCGCCTTCTGGAATTTGCAGCAGCGAAGTTGTGCCTTCCAATGTAGGCGCTTCCACTTCGTCGCCAAGCGCGGCTTGTGAAAGCGTAATGTCTTTTTTAAGCAAAATGTCATCTCCCCTTCTTTGGAACACGGGGTGCTTTTTTACCACAATGCGGATATACAAATCCCCTGCCCTGCCTTTTTTGCGGCCCGCGTCCCCTTTTCCTTCCACGCGAATAATTTGGTTGGTGTCCACTCCCGCGGGAATGGTTACCGCCAGCTGTTCCTCGCCTTTTACCCGGCCTTCGCCCTTGCACACGTTGCAAGGCTTGTCGGGCCGCATGCCCTCTCCCGAGCATTCCGGGCACACGCCAACGCGCGTAAACGAACCAAACACGGTGCGTTTTATTTGCTGCACTTCGCCCGTTCCCCTGCACGAAAAACATTCGTTTACCTTGGTTCCGGGTTCCGCTCCCACTCCCTGGCAGCGGTCGCACATAATCAGTTTGGAAAGCGCAATGGTTTCTGGCCTGGACTGCAACGTTGCTTCCAAAGGAATTTGTAGTTCCACTTCTATGTCGCGGCCGCGCTTTGCTTCCTGCCGGCGTTCCTGGGAGCCGCCGAAAAACTCGTCAAAAATATCGCCAACATCCTGAAAATCGAAACCAAAGCCCGCAGCCTCTTCAAAATCTTCGTGCGCGTGTCCTCCGGGCTGGCCCCATGCCCAGCGGAATCCCCCAAAGCCGTCGGCTCCTCCCGGCCCGGCTCCACCCTCAAACACGCGTCCGAATTTGTCGTACTGCTGTCGCTTGCCGTTGTCTGAAAGCACCTGGTAGGCTTCGTTCAGCTCCTTGAACTTCTGCTCGTCACCCCCTTTGTCGGGGTGATATTTGTGCGCCAGCTTTCGGTATGCTTTTTTGATGTCGTCTGGAGAAGCTTCTTTGCTTACTCCGAGTATTTGGTAGTAATCTTTCATAATTACTCTTTTTTCTCTTCTCCGCCTGCCGGCGGATTCTGATACATCGCGGCTCCCGCTTTCTGGATAGTTTGTGAAAGCTCTTCCGTGGCCTGCTTTATTTCATCTATACTATCACCATCTTTTACTTTTTTCAAAGCATCCAACTTTTCCCCAACCTCTTTTTTGGGTTCTTCTGAAACTTTATCACCCGCGTCCCGCAACGTTTTTTCCGTGGTGTATATAATAGTGTCTGCCTCGTTGCGAACTTCAATAAGCTCTTGCTTTTTCTTGTCTTCTGCCGCGTGCAGTTCCGCTTCCTTTTTCATGCGTTCCACTTCCTGGTCTGAAATGCCCGTGGAACCTTCAATGCGGATAGACTGCGTTTTGCCCGAAGCCTTGTCTTTCGCGCTAACCTGCAAAATTCCGTTGGCGTCTATGTCAAAGCTTACCTCAACTTGCGGCACGCCGCGGGGCGAGGGCGGAATTCCGTCTAAAATAAACCTGCCCAAAGACTTGTTGTCTTGCGCCATGGCGCGTTCCCCTTGCAGCACGTGCACCTCCACGGAAGTCTGATTGTCGGCTGCCGTAGAAAATGTCTGGCTTTTGCTGGTGGGCACGGTAGTGTTTTTTTGTATAAGTACCGTGTTTACCCCGCCCAATGTTTCAATGCCCAGGCTCAAGGGCGTAACGTCAAGCAGCAGCACGTCTTTTACGTCCCCTTGCATAATGCCGGCCTGCACCGCGGCCCCTATAGCCACCACTTCGTCGGGGTTAATGGACTTGTTTGGTTCTTTGCCAAACAGCGCTTTTACCGCCTCCTGTATGGCTGGCATTCTGGTTTGCCCTCCCACCAGCACCACTTCGTGAATGTCCTGTACGGAAAACTTTGCCTCCGCCAGCGTTTGTTTCATTAACTCAATGGATTTGTCGATATATTCTTTTACCATGCCTTCCAGCTGCGCGCGGGTAAGCTTGTAGTACAAATGCTTGGGCCCCGAAGCGTCCGACGTAATAAACGGCAGGTTTACCTCTGTTTCCATGGAGCTGGAAAGTTCTACTTTGGCGCGCTCGGCCGCTTCTTTTAACCGTTGTAAAGCCAAGCTGTCTTTGCCCAAATCAATGCCCTCGTCTTTTTGGTATTGCGCAATAAGCCAGTCTACAACTTTTTGGTCAAAATCCTCGCCGCCCAAGTGGGTATCGCCGCCGGTTGCTTTTACCTCTATGGTATCTTCTGACACGTCCAAAATGGAAATGTCAAACGTGCCGCCCCCAAAGTCGTACACCACAATTTTTTCATCTTTCTTTTTGTTTAAGCCGTAGGCCAGCGCGGCCGCGGTAGGCTCGTTTATGACGCGCTTTACCTGGAATCCCGCGATTTCGCCCGCCACTTTTGTTGCTTTCCGTTGGCTGTCGTCAAAGTACGCGGGAACCGTAATAATGGCTTCCGTTATGGTTTCGCCCAGTTTGCTTTCGGCGTCCTGCTTTAACTTACGCAGTACCATGGCTGAAATTTCAGCTGGTTTTAACCATTTGTCGCCCATTTTAATTTCCACGCCCCCGTCTGCAGCCTCCTTAATTTCGTAAGGCAGAAGTTTTTTGTCTTTTTGCACTTCGGGGTCGGAAAAGCGACGACCAATTAACCGTTTTGCCACAAAAATAGTGTTGGCCGGGTTGGTTACTTGCTGGCGCTTTGCCTGTACGCCCACCAGCGTTTCGTTGTTTTTGGTAATGGCCACCACCGAGGGCGTGGTGCGCGCGCCCTCTTTATTTTCTATTATGTTTGGCTCCCCGCCCTCTACCACTGCCATGGCGGAAAACGTGGTGCCCAGGTCAATTCCTAAAATTTTTGACATAGTTTTATTTGGTTACTTTCACTTTTGCCGGTCTTATAATTTGGTTATCTCTTGTGTATCCCTTTTCAACTTCCTCTGCCACTATGCCGGGCTCTTTGCCGTCAACCTCGCCAACCGCTTCGTGCACTTCGGGGTTAAACGGCGTGCCCACGCATTCTATTTCTTCCACGCCCCGGCTTTTCAAGAATTCTTTCCACTGGGCCAGAATCTGCGCAATGCCTTTATCTGGTATTTCCTTTGCCGCGCGTTCCAGGTTATCTAAAATCGGAAATACTCTCAAAAGCAATTCCTGCTCGGCGTACTCTGCCATTATTCGCATTCTTTGCGACTCTTCTTTCTTGTAGTTTATCAAATCTGCCTTTGCGCGCTTCCAGCCTGCCAGGTATTCGTCGCGTTCTTGTGTTATCTTTTCAATTTCTTCTTCCATGTTTGTATTAAAGAATGGATAAATCCGATATTTTTTTGGTAGGGCATTCGCTTTGGCCCCACAATTGCCACAAACCCATGCTGGCCTTGCGCAAAATCGCATTCGCTTAAAATCATGCTAAAATCCCCCACACTGGAAAAAGGATTTTCTTTTCCTATATATACTTCAAGCTGGCGTACCCTGCGTATGCGGTTGCTGTTTTGCTCAATGTCTGAAACAAACTTGGTAAAATTACCCAGCAGCTCCGCTCGCGAAAATTCGGGTTCCTGCAGTACCCGCTCCCAGTTTTCTTTCCAAAGCGTGCGATGGTAATACGCCAGCGCCAGCGCGGAAAATCCAAAAGGCTGTTCGTCTTCCAGCTCAACAGGCCGCAGCTCATCCACAAAAAACCTATACCCTTTGTCGGTGGGCACGCGCCCGGAAGACGTGTGCGGCTGTTCCAAATACCCGGCTTCTGTAAGCTGCATCATTTCCGCGCGAATTGTGGCTGGGGAAAAGGGCATATCGTACTGCCTTTCCAACCAGCCTGAACTTACGGGTTCCGCCCTGTCGATATACTCAAACACCGCCTTTTGCAAAATATCCCTTTGGCGCTCGGAAAGCACCACAGATACCACCATATTCCCCTATTATACCCGCAAAAAAATTAGCAGTCAACCCCGCAGAGTGCCAAATAAATAAGGAGCCAGCTAGTAAACTAGATGACTCCTTTTTGTGCCTAGTCGCAAGCGTCAGGCGTGACTATTGCGCCGGTTCGTACTCCATCGGAAATATGAACACCCGGTCTCCTTCGGCAAACTCGTGCCCCGAAGGAATGGCCGAGTAGATTATATCCATGGCCAAACTCTCAAGGGTCGGTCCGTGTTGAGGATACTGTCGAAATTTCATCTCCCACGGCTCTTCTCCCGGAAGATATACGACAGCCTTCAAAGCGTCGCCGGTTCGTTCTCTTATCTCCACCACAGTACCCAGTGGACGGTCCAGAACAGAAACCCAGTACCTCTCTCCCACCAATGGTGCATAGATAACAAACCGATCGCCCGCCTGGATCTCGTCAAACGCACCTACGCTCCAGAAACTCAATGCTTCATAAGCATTGGTGCGATTGAAACCACCCCTATCACCAACCGAAAGATCATACACCAAGTCGCGCATCCGCCGCTTAGCAATTTCGCTGTCATCAATATCCCCAGCCCGGTAGCCATGCCCAGGAGTCTCCGCTCTGGTAGATTCGCGGTCGATAACCATTGTATAGACCACCGCAACGCTACGAGAGTTTTCGGATTCTCCCTCTTCAGGCCCCTCGAATCTCACATCCTCAAATCTCAAGGTAACAACTCGGGAAGCTCTGGGCGTAATCACTTCCCTTACTTCGACGGCAGACTCGGAGGGCGTTGAGTCCGACATCGTCTCCTGTGTCGGCAGTGAAATACTGGATCGCTCCGATTTCTCTTCCATAGAAACCGCCGGGGAAGCCACGGTACCGCAGGCCACCAGAACCATGACAAAAAGAGTTGCCAAACCGAGTAAGCTAATCGTCTTAATCATTTTCCCTTCCTTTCTTTTTTGTTACTTGAATAGCCGAATAATCTGCGAATTCACCTCCTCTCTGCGTAGATTTGGCCCGAATCCGCAGATGAATCCGAACACTTGCGCGGAAAATTAGCCGAAATTCACGTTTGAAGCCGAACACCCGGCGGTGTAGAATACCGCCGTATGAAACAGAGAAAAAGACACAGCGAACAAAAGAACCAGAAACAGTACACGCACATTGAAAAAGCAGAACGCTCAGAGATTGCAATTCTGC